>CATIYX010000181.1 GCA_949739095.1 uncultured Clostridia bacterium
GGACCTGCTAAGATAGCAGGTCCTCTTATATTAGCTTAAATATATAAAAATTAGTTCAAAAGAAGCAGGATAAGTTATCTATATGCGGCATGAAAAACTTTTGAAATATAAAAAATAATTTTTGTTCTGACAGAGCGTAATACATGTTAAGTACGGGAGGTTGATATTTTTTTTGAAATAGTGATACAAAATAGGAAAAAACGTTAATTTCGATTGCAAAGCCTTATTTTGTATGGTAAAATGAACGAAATTTTGTTTTTAAAAAAGGTAGAATTAAGAATTTCGGATAATTTGATGGAGGAAAATTAAAAATGAAAAAAGAAGTATTAGTTCTATTTAAAACACATTTGGATATTGGATTCACTAATTATGCGCACAAGGTGACAAAGGATTATTTAGAAAAGTATATTCCGAGTGCTATTCGGCTTGGATATGAGTTGAAAGATACTGATACGCCCTTTATATGGACGGTTGGTTCATGGCTGATATGGACGGCATTAAAAAATGATAAAGAAAAAATTGTTGAAAAAGCGATTCAAGATGGTATCATTACCTGGCATGCATTGCCGTTTACAACGCAGACGGAGCTTATGAATGGTGCATTATTTGAATATGGATTGAGTATTTCCGATAAGCTTGACAATAGATTTGGGAAAAAGACGATCGCTGCAAAAATGACTGATGTGCCGGGACACACTATTGGGATGGTTCCATATATGGAAAAACATGGAATTCGATTTTTACATATAGGTGTAAATCCGGCAACGCCTGTACCGAATGTGCCCGCTGTATTTAGATGGAGGTGCGGTGAGAGTGAAATACATGTCATGTATCAGGGAGATTATGGATTGCCAATGGAATTTGATGATTTTGTTGTCTATTTTGCTCATACTGGTGACAATTGTGGACCACAGAGTGCAGACGCGATTAAAGAAATTTATCGTGATATTCAAACAAAATATCCCGATGCAGAGGTGAAAGCAGCAACCCTTGACGATGTTGCAGAAAGAATATGTAAATTGCCGGAAATTCCTGTGTTGGAGAAAGAAATTGGGGACACTTGGATATATGGTGCGGCATCGGATCCGCAAAAAATGAGCAGATATCGTAAAATACTCCGCGTTATATCAGAAAAGAATATTTCTAATATAGATTTGTCGGATAGTGTATTACTTGTTCCGGAACATACGTGGGGAATGGATGTCAAAAAGTACTTTCCGGGTACCCAGCATTATTGTTATAAAACATTTGAAAAGCTGGAAGGCTGCAGTGAGCGTACAAAAATTGAAAAGTCATGGCAGGAACAACGGGATTACGTTTCAAAAGCAGAAAAAATGTTGGGAGTGGCGAGCGATTATCCGATTAGTAAACCCAACTGTTTCGGCTACAGGGAATGCGAGGACTGTTCCTTAAATGTGGAAATCAGTTGGCAGCTCTTTGATAACTCTGATTATGAGCGACTAAAAGAAACATATATCACCTCAACACAGGAGTGGGCAATCTGGGATTATACGAAGGTAGGTCTGCCGGATTATAAAGGGGGCATTTTCACAGCGCGAGTGACGAAAGCATATACGAATGGAGAAAAGAAGTTATTCCAGCTGGAATTTGACAAAGATTTGGTCGAAACATATGGTCTACCTTATTTTTATGTAGAAATTTCTGAAGAAAATATAGAAATAAAATGGTTTGATAAAAAGGCATCGGGACTCCCACAGGCATTTTGGCTTAAGTTTAAAGGATATGATGAAAAATGGCAAGTTAATAAAATGAATCAATGGATATATCCGGAAGATATTTTGGATAGTCCACTAATCGTTGGAGTGGATAAGGGAGTACGAAATGGACAGGTAGAGATAGAGAGTCTTGATACTCCACTTGTTGCACCTTTTGGACGAAGATTATTACAATATAATTGCAATAACTTAAAACAGGATTTATATTTTAATTTATATAATAATTTATGGAATACAAACTATTCATTATGGTATTGGGAGGATGGACTTTTCCGGTTTGTACTTAAAAAATAATTTGTTAAAAAGAGATTTATTTATAGGTATAGAAAGGACCTGCTAGTTTGGCAGGTCCTTTCTATACCTATAAAATATATTTTAAAATTAATAAAAGCGCAAATCCGGGCAACCCTAAAACGCCGCAGGTAAGACAAGTGATTGGATTGATACCGATGTTAATTCCAAAGGGAATACAAATATAATTGACAACCAGCAGCGCCAGTCCACCTAAAATACTGTTTAACATGATTTTCCAAACAAACCGCAGCGGACCTGTAAAGAGCCAGGCAGAAATAACCACGGCAACCAACACGGAAATGAAAATCAAAATTTCTTGCATAAGTTTTTCCTCACTTTCATTGGACTGGCATTTGTACATTTATATGAAGCAACTTCACATTATATGCCTAGGTATAAAATTCTGAGAAGTCATTGACAAAAAGGATATACAATAGTATAATAAAAGAATAGGTACAACTTATACGGGTTTCTTTGACTCCTGATGTATTTTGCGTCTTACGAGTACGGGATACCTGAAAACGGTATTGCGGGAAGGAGGGAAAGAAGAATGACAGAAGCAGAACAGATGGCAGTATATAATTTACAGGTGATGGGTCTTAAAGCAGAAGTTGCGCAGCGGTTTGTGGCAATCGCATTGATGGTGGTTGCTTGCGTTGCGTTGGTGGTTGCAATTATTGCACTGTGCAATTATATCATGAAATGCCGTGCGGAAATTGCTGCGGTGAAAGGCGAAGTGCAGCCGGAAGTGGTTGATACGTCTTACACAACATTAAATCTGGACGGGATGAATGATGTACAGCCGGAAGCGATTGATGTACAGGAATCAGACGATTCGGCAGAATAATGCGGGGCAGGCTGCTTCTTAGGAAGATGTAGCCTACTTTTTAGCAGTATGTAAACTGGGATAGAGAGTTTCTCTATCCCAGTTCTGTTATGGAGGGAACTGCATGGAATATAATCAAAAAATCAGAACATTTTTGTTGCAGCAGGGGGCAAGTGAAGTGGGTTTTTCCAAGGTTGGCGAGACACTAACAGAAGTTTTGCTGCCAGAGTATCATACAGCGCTGCCGTTGCAATATGCTGTGAGTATTGTTGTCAAATTGTCAGATGTGGTAGTGGATACTGTCACAGACAAGCCAACGCACGCTTATTTTCATCATTACCGTACGGTGAATAGCTTGCTTGATAGGTTGGCACTTCAGACAGGACTTTATATGGAACAGCATGGATTCCATTATTTTCCGGTTGCAGCGTCCCAAAGCATTAATGGATATCAGGGGATGTTTCCCCATAAAATAGCGGCGCGGCTCAGTGGACTGGGCGACATTGGAAAAAACGCGCTGTTTTTATCCAAACAATATGGTCCACGTGTCCGTCTGGCGACTGTTTTGACAGATATGCCGTTTGAGCAAGAAACGGAACCGGGCGGCGGCTGTATTGGCTGCGGGAAATGTGTGTCGCTGTGTCCGGCAATGGCAATCAGCGGCAGAGCATTTGATTCCCGAAATCCTATGCAGGAATTAGTGGACCGACCAGCCTGTTCCGACTATATGAAACGGCATTTTCAGAAAATTGGGCGCGGCAGTGTCTGTGGCGTTTGTATACAGTGCTGCCCTGTCGGGAATCATACCAAAGAACAGTAGACAGCGTTATGCCTTTGCCCAGCGTTCGGCGGCAAAGGCATAGTTTGCGACATTCCACCAATATCCGATGTAATGGTCACGCCTGTTTTTATATTTGAGATAGTAGGCATGTTCCCACACATCAATACACATCAGAGGTGTGAGACCTTGCGTGAGCGGCGTGTCTTGATTGGCTGTGGAAATGATTTTCAGATTTTTGGATTTGTCTTTGACAAGCCATGCCCAGCCGGAACCAAACCGTTTCATGCCGGCTTGTTTCATAGCAGCTTTCCAGTCGTCTATAGACCCGAATTTTTGTTCCAAAGCCTCTTTGAACGCACCTTCCGGCTGCTGTTGGCGCGGCAGGGTCATGTTTGAAAAATAGAATTCATGATTATATACGCCGCCCGCATTGTTTTTGACATCCTCGCGAATAGCGGCAGGTAAACGGTTGTAGTTTGTCACAAGCTGTGTCAGTGACCAGTTTTGATAGGCAGGGTAGGGCGCTAACAACTCATTGAGTTTTTCCACATAGGCTTTCATATGCCGGTCGTGGTGCAAATGCATTGTCTGCGTGTCGATATAAGGTTCCAGTAGATTATAGGGATAGGGTAGGGGCATTAAGGTAAAGGGATAGTTTTGATTCATGTCAATCCGTCCTTTCTAAAATCATAGCATGATGAATAGAAAATACATAAAGTCAGCTTAAGTAATCATAGCTGACTTTGCCAATTGATGATATTATTACTATATGCGGCGCTACGCGCAAAAAACACAGAAAAGAAGGGGGACAGCTCATGGAACGGGTGATTCTGCACTGCGATATGAATGGATTTTATGCCTCTGTAGAGGGACTGGAACATCCAGAATTACAGGATAAACCATTTGCTGTCTGTGGAGACCCGGAAAGCCGGCATGGCATTATTCTGGCGAAAAATGAGATAGCAAAACAATATGGCGTCAAAACAGCGGAGACCATTTGGCAGGCGAAACGAAAATGCCCGGGGCTGGTATTGTTGCAGGCACACCATGAGAAATATGCACGCTATTCAAAATTAGCAAATAGCATATATCAGGAATATACAGATAGGGTGGAGCCGTTCAGTATAGATGAATCGTGGTTGGATGTGACAGGAAGCCAGAGATTATTTGGCAGCGGCAAAGAGATTGCAGATGAACTGCGCCGGCGTATCAATCAGGAATTAGGACTTACTATTTCTGTTGGCGTTTCGTTTAATAAAGTGTTTTCAAAAATGGGTAGTGATTATCGAAAACCAAATGCAACAACGGTGATCACGCGGCGGAATTATAAACAGTTACTATATCCATTGCCTGTTTCAGATCTGATATTAGTGGGGCATGCAGCAGCGGAAAAACTGAAAAGTATTGGTATTGAAACCATCGGACAGCTGGCGGGGAGTAACAGAGAAATACTAAAAAGGCTACTGGGGAAAATGGGGGAAACCATTTATGCCTATGCAAATGGCGATGACCCGCGAGAAGTGGCGCACACGGACGAGCATAGAGAGGTGAAGTCTGTGGGTAACAGTATGACGTTTAAGAGAAATTTAACGCAGCCGGAAGAAGTGCGCTCCGGTGTGGTGTTTTTGGCGGATACTGTAGCAGGACGGTTGCGCACACAACATAAAAAATGTTTGACGGTTCAGGTTACACTGCGTGATCCTGATTTTCGTGACAGCGCCAAACAGAAAAAACTGACGCGTGCAACCAATTTGGCGGGAGAAATTTCGCAGGCGGCAATGGAACTGATTGGGACGTTTTGGAAACAGGGAACACCGATACGGCTGATTTCGGTCACGGCAGCACAGCTCCAGGACGAGAATCAAGTGCAGCAATTGACCTTTTGGGAGGATACTGAGGGAAAGAAACGAGAACAATTGGAAAAATTGGAGCGTACTATGGATACTATCCGCGGGCGTTATGGAACAGACAGTATTCGCTTTGGCAGCAATGTTGCAAATGAACTGGTGGAAAAAGGACCACAGAAAGAAAGTTCACCTTTGGAAGAATAGAAAAGAGCTACATTTTGATAGGCATAGTTTATTCGGGGTTCTTAGTTGAAATAGAAAAACAGGTCACGATTTGCATGAATAAACCGTGACCTATTTTTTATAAACGCGTACGCTGCCAATATTGATTCATAGAATAAGAAGGGTCATCTGTCACTTCTTTTCCTAAATAAGAAGGGGGAACAAATGCATGTGCCTGCTTTACAGATTCAAATTCCACTTCTGCATAATAAAATGCATGGGAGGTACCGCTATCGACCAAACTACATTCCAATAGCAGTCCGTTTTCCAGTGCATAGGTTTTCCATTCCTTCCGAATGAATGTGCCGGATAGGAGAGTAGAGAGTTGCTGGAACGTCTGTGCATCAAGGGGAAGTTCAATTTCTTCACGTACCAAAGTGCCTTGACCTTTGAAACAAAGTTTATAGTCCGTTTGCCCAGCGGTTTCTTTGCTGCGGATGCGTACGACGGGAGCACAACAGAGATAACCTTGCAGCATGAGTGCTTCGGAGACAACTGGAAGAGGCGGAAAGCTGTCCATTAAAAATTTCCGTTCAATTTCCATGGGATTCTTCCGCCTCCATTTCCTCCAATTGTCCCATTAAATGAAAAATATCAGTTAGCTCAAAGCGACTCATTGCCTGCATAAGCCGCTGCAAATCTTCCTCTGAAGACTGCTTCAGAATTTGCTGCAAGCGGTCAGTGGGAACAGTGGGCTGTTGCTGTCGTATTTTTTCCGTCACCAAACGGATTAATGTATTTTTATCTAACATATTTTGTAATCCCCTTTATGGATAATATATTCAGTTGGTTTTATTCATAAAATATTTATTTTATCATATCATTTTCAACGCCTTGTGTCAAGTTTGAAAAACGCAAAGAAAAATAAAATTGGAGCTACCGAAAACGGATACGACAAGGAAAACTCTCTGCTCTAAACTGGCTGAAACCATCTCAGGTACTGACTGAAACGTTTTTTTCTGCGCTGTCCATAAAAACCACGGGGCGGCGGTAGAGCATAGAAATTATACCATAATTGCAAAGCATTTTGGTATAATATGAATTCTTGTACCATATACATAGGGTATAAAACAATCTTGCGAGACTTGTATCATGTACCTAAAGGGGGACAAAAGCATGGA
>CATIYX010000182.1 GCA_949739095.1 uncultured Clostridia bacterium
GCTATCACAGAAGGCGGACATGTATATGTTGCGGATACAAATACATGGCATTTGGTTGAGTTCGATTTTGGAGGAGCAACACCGGTCAGTATTAATACCTGTGCGCTTCAGCTTAATGTAAAAGCAATGAAAGACGGGAAAGTATCATGGTGGAAAACGAGACTGCAAACAGCGGTTATAGGAGGGTGGTCGCGTGTAGATAATGATACTTTGCTGGCAGGAATGAAAGCAGTAACGGGAAAAGATGAGGTTATTAAAGATTTCTACGGTTATGGTAATGTTAATGTTGCATTAACGGAAAGCAACAAAATTTTTACATGGGGCGGCAATAGTTTTGGTACTATCGGCAATAACTATGGACAGACGGACAATAGTATTACAGAACCAAAACCATCAGGTTCTATTCCGAATGTACCGGAATCTGAACCGTATCATGTGACGGGACGTCCTGAATTTGCAGGACGTACTATCAAACAGCTTTCTATGCACTATTCCACAATTGCCGTATTGGACGACCGCGGCACAGTTTGGACGTGGGGCAGCAGTTCCGCCGGAAAATTGGGGAACGGAAAAAGTTCGGGTGCGCCATGGTCATCGGGGTCTGAGGACACAGCAAAACCCTATCCGGTATTTGGTCCCGGCAGTGAAAATGCTCCGGCAGAAAAAGGACACTATATTGTGGCGACTGAAGCCTATTTGATGGGTATTATTACAACAGACAACAAGCTATATGCATGGGGAAGCGCAGCGCAGTATATAACAAAAGATGGAGGATCATGGCTCCGTCCGGTAGAGGTGTTTGAAAACATCACCACGCAGGAAACAGTGCTTAGCATGACCGGTCCCGGTAGTTCGGTTTTTGTCACTTGTTTAAGTGGTAATACATATTTTTCTGGAGATGCGGTTCTGTCCGGAACGGGACAAACCAGTGGTACCATAGAATCCGGAAAAGTGGAACAGGAAAATGTACCACCGACGAAGCCACAGTCGACAAACCGAATCTATACGACGATAAAGACGACAACGGACGATGGAACGCCGATTGAGTATGCGGCGGATTTGGGCAAC
>CATIYX010000183.1 GCA_949739095.1 uncultured Clostridia bacterium
AATTCCTCCTTATTGATAAAAAAATTCTCCACCTATGTAAAGGCGTTGGCATACAAGCTACCCGCCTAATGCCGATATGGTGATTATACCACTACACCCGTCGTGCTGTCAAGTCTCTGGAGCACTTGTAATAAAAATGTAACGTAACAGAATAGCGTTTGCTTTAACATAACACCGCTCTGTCGGTTTCATTCACTTTCAGGCACTCTCATGCACCTGACATCCACATTTTATGTAGTGATATTTGCCGCTTTCACGGCATTTTTGGATGAGAGTTCCAACTCTTGAACCATTATAACATATATTTTTTCCAAGGTCAATGGGAAATCTATCTTTTTTCAGTTTTGTATATGTTTGAAAGTTTTTTGCGCCACTTTAAATTATAATTTGTTTATAATTCCTAAGAAATGCGCCTGAAAGACCTCCCGTGGTCGTTCCCCTCACTCATTACAGTTTGTTAGACGCGCCGTTTTTAAATTTGTTCCCGTTTTTTTTATTTTTTTTATTTCCTCGGCAATTTTTTTTGCCGCGTACTTAAAAACCTTGTTATAGAAACTATGATTCAGACGCGTTTTTTCCTATATTATAATATAAGAAGATTACACACCAAAATCACCTAAGTGGTTTCATGTCTATCTATTTCTTATCTGCTTCTGTTATTAATTTTCGTATTGTTCACAGGCAGATAAGACTATGTATATTATATTTCTGTTATTGATTATTTTTCATTGCTTCTACAAAACCATTAAAAATAGGATGGGACCGTCCAATTCTGGATTTGAATTCCGGATGGAACTGCACTGCAACAAACCATGGATGGTTCGGCAATTCAACAATTTCCACCAAACGGTCATCCGGCGATTTACCTGCGAGCAACATGCCTGCTTTTTCAAACGCTTCCCGATAGCTGTTGTTAAATTCATAGCGGTGACGGTGGCGCTCTTGCACCAATTCCTCTCCATACAGCGCACGTGATTTAGAGTTTTCCTGCAGCTTGCAAGGATATAGTCCCAGCCGCATGGTGCCGCCGAGGTTAGCTATATCTTTCTGATCCGCCATAATGTCAATTACAGGTGCTTTTGTCGCACCGTTGATTTCACTGCTGTTGGCATCTTCCAGCCCTAAGACATGCCGTGCAAATTCAATCACTGCAATCTGCATACCAAGACAAATGCCCAGATATGGGATATTATGCTCCCGCGCATACTGTGCCGCCAGAATTTTTCCTTCGACCCCTCTGTCGCCAAAACCACCCGGCACCAGAATACCATCCACATCTCCCAATATCGTTTCTACATTATCTGTCTGTACTTCTTCCGCGTCAATCCATTTGATTTCCATTTCACAGTCATTTTCAATTCCACTGTGTTTCAGCGCTTCTGCAATGCTAATATAGGCGTCATGCAGCGCTACATATTTTCCCACCAGTCCTACCGTCACTTTACCGTGCAGGTGTTTCATTTTTTCCACAAGGCTTGTCCACTGCACTAAGTCAGGCGTGATATCCGCCAACCCCAACCGTTTGCAGACATATTTTGCAAGCCCTTCTTCTTCCATCATCAACGGCACACTGTAGAGACTTTCCGCATCCAAATTTTGAATAACGCCCTGCGGCGGAATGTTGCAGAACATAGCGATTTTTGCACGCAAGTCCTCTGACAGCGGCATTTCACTTCTACACACCACCATGTCCGGTTGAATTCCCAGCCCCAGCATTTCCTTAACGCTGTGCTGTGTGGGTTTGGATTTCTGTTCGCCCGACGTTGGTATGTAGGGAACCAGTGTCACATGAATATACATACAATTTTCTCGTCCCACATCAGATGCCACCTGACGAATCGCTTCCAAAAACGGCAAGCTTTCAATATCGCCGACAGTACCGCCAATCTCCGTGATAACAACATCTGTGTTCGCGTCTTTTCCAACACGATATATTTTATCTTTAATTTCATTGGTGATGTGTGGAATCACCTGAACTGTGCCGCCCAGATAATCACCGCGGCGTTCTTTATCAATAACCGCTGCATATACCTTTCCTGTTGTCACATTGCTGCCGGCGCTCAAATTTTCATCAATAAACCGTTCATAGTGTCCCAAATCCAAATCCGTTTCCGCGCCGTCATCCGTCACAAAGACCTCACCATGCTGATATGGACTCATAGTGCCAGGGTCAATATTGATATACGGATCGCATTTTTGCATGGTGACACGGTGCCCACGAGCTTTGAGCAGCCTGCCC
>CATIYX010000184.1 GCA_949739095.1 uncultured Clostridia bacterium
CCGCCGTTTTTTGATTCTATAGACAAGCCACCAGCGAAACAGGTGGAGCTTGATGACAAATACATGTAGTAGAAACCCGAACAATATTTATGCTACCACCACTGATTTATATACAAAGTAGGCAATCACAAGAATACCCAGAATGATGCGATACCAACCGAATGCTGTGAAATCATGCTTGCGGATAAAGCCCATTAGGAATTTAATAGCAACAAGAGAAACTAGAAATGCCACAACCATGCCCACAATCAAAACCTGCCATTCTACAGGCTGAATGACGGTGGACCCCATAAAGAATTTGAGCATTTTCAGCAAACTTGCGCCCAGCATGATAGGGATTGCCAAAAAGAATGAGAATTCCGCGGCAACACTGCGCGAGGCACCTACTAAGATACCGCCTAAAATGGTGGAACCGGAGCGCGATGTACCAGGAATGAGCGGCAGAATATCAAACATACCAATCAGCAGCGCAGTTTTGTAGTCCATGTCGTCCACGGAGGTAATGCGCGGATGGCGTTTGCGGTTGTATCGTTCTAGTACGATGAACAAAATACCGTAGACAATGAGTGCAACAGCAACTACTTGGTAGTTATAGAAATTTGCCGTAAACCAATCGTCCAGCAACACGCCAACAATACCTGCCGGAATGACTGCAACAATGACTTTTGCCCACAGAGACAAGGTTTGCCGCCGCTGCGCCGGTGTTTTTTTGAGGGAAAATGGGTTAAGCTTATGAAAATAAAGCGCCACAACAGCCAGAATAGAGCCGAATTGAATCACTACCAAAAACATATCCATAAAGTCTTGAGAAACCTTCATGTGAAGAAATTCGTCCACAAGAATCATGTGCCCGGTACTGCTGATGGGGAGCCATTCTGTAATACCTTGTACGATGCCAAGTATGGCTGCCTGTAATAATGTAATAAAGTCCATATGTAGCCGCCCTTTCTATGTGTCAAAAATTTTGCCGAACAGACAAAAGGTCTGCCAGATGGCATGGGAAGAGCGTGAAATCCGTCCGATTTTGCATGACGAAAGGACAAAGTTCCACGCTTTATTAGCATACTACGCCTACCGGCATTTGTCAACTGTTTTTACGCTAAACGACATGAAAAAATGTCTGAGGGTACACTGACTGCAATATGACTGGTACAGAATTAAAAGGTAAACTATTTTTGGTTGCTTACCGTAGGAGGCTGCAATATATGTAATGAATCCAGCCCCCTGCAAGAGTCATCCCTCGGGGTGCGGGGAGAATCGGAACTCCTCGCGTTTTGGTACTTTTTGCGCCCCAAAGTACATTTATTATGGCATATCGTTTGTTAAACTGTCCGCGGATGGAATGTGTTCAGTGGACCGGAAACCAGCGAAGCGTTTAAAATGGAAAAGAGAATTTGTGCACTTGCCTTGATACTATAGACCATATCCAGTTCCGGGTGTGGCGCAGAATGTATATATTGTCGGTGCATGTCTGCAATATGATGGTGTATTCCACTGATAGAAGTAAGCGTTCGGTCGTCCGGCACTAGTTTCGTCGCATGCAGCTGGTTTATATGCTCTTTAAAATATTTATGCAGTTTGCATTCATAAGATACATGCTGCGCGGAAGTTCCAGAGAAATGTTTGTTGTGTGCATAACAAAAAAAGTCGGAATAATAGTGGCACAAAATACCGAGCTGCAACGAGAAGCGTTTGCGATGCAAATCCATCCGTGTCCGCCGCTCCAGCGATAGCTTTGTCACAATTTGTTGAAGCCGGAACAAGTGGTTTTTAGTATAATGCGGATTTAGAACGACGCTGGGCCAGAAATCAGGACAAACGCAACCATATAGAAAACTGGTTTTTCGCAAAGAAATACCATAGTTTTTATTCAGATAATGATATAAATAAGTACCAATTAGCAGGTGATTGAAAGAGTTCAAACAGCAACCTTCCTTTCGCGTATCAACAGAGTTTCGTGTACCAATAAATAGTATATACGAAACCAAAAAATAAAAAAATAGATAAATTATGAAAAGTTTATAAACTTTTACATAACGGACGAGGGAATACCTAGCCATCAGAGAGTCGAATTCCATACGCCGTGCATGAGATTCAACTCTCTGATGCCTACTCGTTTTTAGTATAAAGCATGTCATGCAAAAAGGCAATGGATATTTTTCCCAAAGCATGAAATTAGAATCTCCTATGAAACTGCGGTCAGGAGGTTAGCGATTCAGTATTTTCCGCAAATCCTTCGCCGAAAGCTTCATGTACTTCTGTAATGGTGATAAATGCATGGGGGTCAATTTCTTTGATGAGGCGGCGCAGCAAGGTGATTTCTTTTTTAGATACGACCACATAGAGTAGGGTAATGGGTTCGCCGCGGTACATCCCTTTGGCAGGAATACCGGTGTTGCCGCGCTGCAATTGTTCAAACACTGCTTGTGAGATTTCTTCCGCTTTTCTGGAAAAAATGAATGCCGCTTTGGCAACATGGAGACCGCTCAGCAGATTGCTGAGCACTTTGGAAGCAACGAAAACAGAAATAATAGCATAAAGCGTTTTCAACGCACCAAACAGGAATAGTCCGGCGGTGATGATAACAGCGTCAATGGCAAGTATCAGCGTTGCCATAGGAAAATGGGGGAGATGTCCTTTGACAATGGACGCTAACATATCTGTTCCGCCGGTAGTGGCAGAGGCTTTGAGTACAAACGCAATGCCTGCGCCGGAGAGCACGCCGCATATGATACCTGCCAGTAGCAAATCTGTTTCGCCTGCAAAAGGATTGGGAAAATAAGGGAATAGCCAAAAGGCAATAGTCATCCATACAACAGCGACAAGTGAACGTTTGGCAAAGGCAAAGCCACGTTGATGGATACTGATAATAAAGAGAGGCACATTCAGTAGCGCGTTGGTGAGTGCAATGGGAACACCAAACCCAAACAGCTTGTATGTCAGTTCCCGAATGAGAATGGAAAATCCTGAAAATCCGCCGATAACCAGTCCCAGCGGGTCTGCAAACCAGACAACACCCAGAGCGAAAATGCTGACACCCAACAAAATCAGCCAAAGGTCATGTTTCCAAAAAGATGTCTGTTTCATAAAATACTTCTCCTTCTTTGCGAAAATGGATATGTAGTCAGTATAGCGACCGAGGGGACGCCGCTCTTTGTCTCCCATGCGCGCGCTTACTTTTTCTGAGAAACGGTCCCAGAGGGTAACAAGGGGGACGGCATGATGGCGAGAGAAATGAGCCGGAGCAAGTCCACCTTTTGAAAACATGAAGTAAATGGGGCTTTACAAATGGTGGATATTTACCTATAATAAAGGGATAAAGGAGGAAGAAGGCATGACCTATCAGGAATTATATCGTCAGGCATATCGGATACTGGACCATACCACACCGTTGGAAGTGGATTGCGGGCAGCTTTGTGGTGCGCGCTGCTGTGAGAGTGAAGGGGAGGAAGAAAGCGGCATGTATTTGTTCCCGGGGGAAGAAGTGATGTTTTATAGTGCAGAAAACTGGGTACGAATAGAAAGCAGCGATTTTGTCAGTGGCGGAAACCCTGTGCCGATTTTGTTTTGCCAGCCACCTTGCCCAAGAGAACTCCGTCCGTTGGCGTGTCGTATTTTTCCATTCGTACCTTATTTCAAAAATGGGGTACTTGAAATTATCAAAGACCCGCGTGCTCGTGGTATGTGTCCACTATTTTGGGCGGAGGAAGAGCAGTTTTCCACGCAGTTTCGTAAAAAAACAGAATATATGTGCCGTTTTCTGCTACGCTTTCCGGTATTTTGCCAATATTTTGCTGATTTGTCGGAAATTTTGGATTCCTGCATATTATAAGCAGTTACAGCATTGATTGAAGCAAATTATAACATACAAAATGAATCCTGCTATGGTTTATTTTGCAGAAACCAGGCAGGATTTATGCAAGATTCCTATTGATTTTGTATGGAAGGTTGTTGTATAATAGGAAAAAAATAAAGATTCATCGGAATGCGTGCGAAACACACTGTCGCAGATGAAATTATGGGAGGTTTTTCAAATGGAAATTAAAATAACAAAAACGACCAATCCGAAAACTAAACCGGACCAGAATAATCTCGGATTTGGGATTCATTTTACAGACCATATGTTTATTATGAACTATGATGAAGGTCAGGGATGGCATGATGCACGTATTGTACCATATGGTCCGTTTGAAATTGACCCTGCTTGTATGGTACTGCACTATGCACAGGAAATTTTTGAAGGACTGAAAGCATATCGCACGGCGGATGGCAGTATCCAATTGTTTCGTCCTGAAAAAAATATGGCGAGAATGAACGTGTCCTGTGACCGTCTGTGTATTCCGAAGATTGATGAGGAATTTGCCGTACAAGCAATTAAGACGCTGGTCGACATAGATAGCGATTGGGTTCCGTCACTCGAAGGTACATCGCTTTACATCAGACCCTATATTTTTGCAACCGACATCCATGTGGGCGTCCATCCTGCAAAACATCTGATATTTGCTATCATTCTGTCACCTGTGGGCGCATACTATCCGCAAGGGATTGCACCTGTTAAAATTTATGTGGAACAAAAATATGTGCGTGCAGTGGTCGGCGGTACCGGTTTCACAAAAGCGGGTGCAAACTATGCGATTTCGTTGAAAGGACAGGAAGAAGCAGCGGAACAGGGCTATATCCAGACGCTTTGGCTGGACGGCGTGGAACGGAAATATATCGAAGAAGTTGGTTCCATGAATGTGTTCTTCAAAATAGGCGGTGAGATTGTAACACCTGCATTACAAGGCTCCATTCTTTCGGGAATCACCAGAATGTCCATTATTGAATTGTTGAAATCAAAAGGATATTCGGTTTTGGAACGCAAACTTTCCATTGATGAACTTGTGCAGGCATTCAAAGAAGGTAAACTGGAAGAAGCATGGGGAACCGGTACGGCAGCGGTTATTTCGCCTATTGGCGAACTGAAATACGGTGACCTTGTGATGCCAATTAACGATGGCGAAATCGGTGAGGTTTCACAGATGCTATATGATACTTTAACAGGCATTCAGTGGGGTAAAATTGAAGATACTTTCGGGTGGACAACAAAAGTGAACTAATCTGATGAATATAAAAAATCCGTCGGGAAATGAATTTCCTGGCGGATTTTTTTATGACAGTTATGCAGTTTATATTGTCAAATGAATGACTTCATTTTTACGAGAAGATTCAAACGAGGCTTCCATCACGCGCATAACACGCATTGCTTCTGCCGGGTCTACCAGCGGCGCACCATTTCCTTCAATGGCGTCTGCTAAAGCGTGATAGGACTGGGTATAATCTGTTTTGGGTTCCTCCAGCTTAATTTCTTCAATCGTATGTTTGGGACGGGGCGCCATGGTTTTGGTCGGACCCGCTTTGGTATAGACAATTTCTTCTTCCCATTCCACTTCTGTTTCTTTTGCGCGCACCACTGTACCATCGCAGTTCCAATCAGCAATTTTCAGCGTACCTTTATCTCCGCTGACATGCCAGCGCGGCAGTTCAATGAAGGTGGAGGTGCTGACCTCTATCAGCGCTGTCTTACCGCTTTCAAATGTCAAAAACAGTTTAAAACAATCATCTACCTCTTTGTAATGGACAGAGTACATTTTACAATAAACGGAGGTGACTTTTTCCGGAAGCATCATCATGATTTGGTCAATCAAATGCACGCCCCAATCCAACATCATGCCGCCGCCTGCGACAGGATATTGCCGCCAGCCGTCCGGCACGCCGCGCGCACCCTGCACGCGTGATTCAATGCAAAATATATCGCCCAGCAACTGATCGTCCATAATAGCTTTTTTCACCATGAGATAATCAATATCCATACGGCGGTTTTGATGCACAGTGAAAAAGTTTCCGGTTTGTTTGGCAACGTCCATAATGTCGGCCAGTTCATCGCAATACATGGTTACCGGTTTTTCACAAATGACATTTTTGCCGCGCTTCAATGCTTCAATGCACAAATCACGATGAAAGTTGTTGGGGGTTGCCACTAAAACAATGTCGATTGCTTCGTTCGCAAGCAATGCTTCAAAGCTTTCACAGATGGGATACCCTTCCTGCTGCGCTACCTCCATCCGTTTGGGATTGATATCATATACACCTAATATATCCATGCGGTCTCCCGGAATCAGCGCCCGTGCATGATGGTTACCCATACCGCCGAATCCAACAATTCCTACGCCATGTTTCATATTTTTCCCTGCCTTTCCTTCTGTTTACGCCCAGAACATTTCTCCAACGCCTTCAAAAATCAAAACTTCTTTTAAAAATGCAATGGCTTTTTCCAGCCCTTCCTTGCCTGTCATGAGGCTGTCCTCGTGTTCAATGCTGAGCGCGCCGTCATATCCAATCATGCGCAGCGTGCTGACAATGTCTTTCCAGAAACCGGTGTCATGACCATAGCCTACGGTACGGAAAATCCAGGAACGTTCCAGTTCATTTTCAAAATGTTTCAAATCCAAAACACCGTTCACCGCAGTGTTAATGGGGTCAATTTTGGTATCTTTTGCATGGAAATGATAGACTGCCCCTTTCAGTGCCCGCAGCGCGGCAGGAATGTCAATACCCTGCCATACCAGATGGCTGGGGTCAAAGTTTGCGCCGATACAATCGCCGACTGCCGCACGCATTTTCAGCAATGTTTCAGGGTTATAAACGCTAAAATTGGGGTGCAGCTCAAAGGCGATTTTATTTACACCATGGTCTTTTACGAAAGACGCCATTTTGGTCCAATAGGGAATCAATACATCGTTCCATTGATAATCCAGAATTTTTAGCGCGTCATCCGGCCAGGGTGCAACTACCCAGTTGGGATATTGCGACTGCGGACAGTCGCCGGGACAGCCGGAGAATCCGACAACAGTATCTACACCCAACTGTTCCGCCACGAGAACTGCTTTTTCAAACTGTTCGTGGAATGACTGTGCAATTTCTTTCTGTGGATGCACCGGATTACCATGACAGCTCACCGCACTGATTTCCATATGATATTTGTCCAGTAAATCTTTGATATGCTGAATTTCACCAGGATTGCCCAGTAGCCGGTCAGGGTCTAGATGTGCTTTGCCGGGAAATCCGCCTGCTCCAAGTTCAACGGTTTGCACACCGAGTCCACTCAAATAAGCGAGCACTTCTTCTAAATTCATGTCCCCAAGTGGGACAGTTAATACGCCAAGTTTCATTTATCATCTTTCCTTTCTATTCAATAGTATCTTCTGGTGCAGGTACACTGGGACAAGTGATTTCTGCCAGTTTCATTGGAGAATATGCCCAGCGCACGGCATTGGTAATAATGGTTTGGATACGGGAGTCATGGTAGATGGGATATTCTTCATGACCGGGCTGGAAATAAAAAATCTTTCCGTAACCGCGGTGGAAGGTGCACCCGCTGCGGAACACTTCGCCGCCACGGAACCAGCCCAGATAAATCACTTCATCCGGCGCAGGAATGTCAAAAAATTCACCATACATTTCTTCCTGTGGTAAATCAATGCTTTTCGGTACACCCGCTGCAATCGGATGGGCGGGATTTACGCACCATAGGCGTTCTCGGTCATTATCGCGCCAAATCAGAGAACAACTGGTGCCCATGAGTTTTTTGAATATCTTTGAAAAATGTCCTGAATGCAGAACAATGAGTCCCATGCCGCGTAAAACATGGTTTTGCACACGTTCCACGATAGTATCGTCCACTTCACTGTGCGCCATATGTCCCCACCAAATCAGGACATCGGTGTTATTTAGAACATCCTCCGTCAAACCGTGTTCCGGTTCGTCCAATGTTGCAGTAGTAACAGAAATATCTTCATAGGACTTTAAAAAATCTGCGATAGCTTGATGAATACCATTGGGATATATCTTGCCGACAGTTTCGTCTTGTTTTTCATGGCGGAATTCGTTCCAAACTGTTACATGAATCATATTTTTTCACTATCTCCTTTCATAAAATGGCAGCCGTGGATTCCCGTTTGATAATAGTATGTTCCATACAAATACAATTATGAGATTGTTTCCCGTTTTCAATTTGTACAATCAATTGCTGCATGGCAGCGCTACCAAGTTCATAGCGCGGCTGTGCGATAGTAGTCAGGGAAGGACGTACCACATAAGACATAGTGATGTTATCAAAGCCGATAACAGAAAGTGTTTCGGGCACGCGGTGCTCCAAATCTTGTCCTGCCCGCATAGCAGCACATGCCATCACATCGCTGACTGCAAAAATAGCAGTAAGTTGTGGATGTTCCTGCAAAAGCTGTTGTGCTGCGCCATAGCCGCTTTGATAGGTAAAGTTACCATAAGCGGTGGGACAATCCGCTATGCCATATTCCGCTAATGCGCGCCGACAACCTGTGAGACGCAAATCAGAAGAATGCGTACCGCGTGCAGCAATCACGCCAATATGCCGGTGTCCCAGTTTCAGCAAATGCTGTGCTGCGTCATATCCAGCATGTTCGTTATCAATAGAGACCAAAGGTGTATCAACGCCCGGAATAAATTCACTGCATTGGACAACAGGATATTGCAAGCAGAACGATTGCAATTCTTCTGCCGACAGACAGGAAGATATCAAGATAACACCATCTGCTTGACGGTTACGCACCAGATTTAAAAACATGCGTTCACGGTCGGGATTGGAACGTGTGGTGCATATCATGGTGGTATAAGACTGCGCGGCGCCCGTCTGTTCCATCCCTTTCACAACTTGTGAGAAAAAAGAGTTGGAAATGGAGGGCAGTATGACCAGTACTAGTCCTGTACGCATACGGCGTAAATTACGCCCTAATGCGTTGGGATTGTAGTTTAATTCCTCAATTGCTGCCATAATCCGCTCTTTGGTTTTATCAGACACGTTGGCGCTTCCGTTGAGTACACGTGATACCGTTGCGGTAGACACTCCGGCACGTTTTGCTACGTCAACAATTGTTGCCATAAGTCACCGTCCTTTCTCGACGAGATGTAAACGATTACATTTTCTATTCGTATTATACCACTTTTTTTATAAAGTGCAAGTGTTTTTTGAAAAAAAGATGAAAAAAGTAATAAAAAAATGAAAGGAGTTAGTTTATTGGTGAGGAGAAAATATGATATACTTCGGCGTGTATATTTTTTTATATGACCAATGGTCTCCTTTTCGGCAAATTTATATCTATGTTGTCATAAATAAAGAAGCAGGCGGGGAACCTGCTTCTGATATGGAGTATTTTGTATTTTTATAGAGGTGTACGCTTCAAAACAAACATGTCTGTTTGCCGGAAGCAAAGCGCATTATTGTTGCGTATCTTGCACAGTAACATATTCCGTTATATCGTCTGAAAACTTGATTGACACTTCACCTTTGTCACCGGCAAGATAAATTTTTGTGGAGGGGGTTTCTGCAACAATATCTTTGGTAGAATCTAGTATTTTGGCAGTTTCACTGTCAATATAAACAGAATAGCATTTTACGAGTTCATATTCTGACGACTGTGCATCGACATAATTCCAGATAAAACTGACATACCATGCAGGTGTTTCATTATGGGTGGTTTGTACAGTAATTGTGGAATAAAAATCGTTAATTTTAACGTTATAGGTAGATTCAATCGTGTCTTTTGCAGTAGCAACAGCAGATTCCTCTGAAACTGCACCGTAAACAATCGGTTCGGCGGACGCCAACGGCGGTGCCGCGCTTTGATAGGAGGGAACATTGTCGCTACTATTAAACGCATAAACCGCGCCGATGGCATTTGCTGTGATGAGCAGCGTTGCCACACTAGCAGTAATAAAGCTTGCTTTTAAATGTTTCATTGTATTCACATCCTTTCCTTTTAGAGTGGTTTGAACTTACTTCCAAAGAATATGATACTGCATGATTGTCAGAAAGTATCATAGAATTTGTAACAGGGTTGTAAAAAGTTTAATCTGTGGGGGACTTGTTTTACAGACTATATGTCCTAGCTAGTTATTTTGTGAAAAAATATCAGGAAAAATCAGCCGAAATATAGCGCCCTCGCCATAGGTAGATTCCGCTTCAAGACTGCCGCTGTGTAGCTGCGCAATCAGCCGACAGATGGAAAGTCCCAGTCCTAATCCGCCAGACGCGCGTGAGCGGGACTTATCCACCCGATAGAATTCTTCGCAGATATGTTCCAAATCAGCATCCGGAATGCCGCAGCCGTGGTCTGAAACCTCTAGCGCGGTGTTGTCGCCCTGTCGGCGGCTACACAACTTGATTTCACTGCCGTCAGGAGAGGCTTTTGCGGCATTTTCCACCAGATTCATCAGCGCGGTTTGTAAAAGGATATGGTCGCCATAAAGTGTCTGCACCTGTATTTCACTCCGTAGTGTTAAATTCTTTTCCGCAAAAATGGAACTGGAAAGAGATTGAATAGAAGCAAACAATGCTGGTATATCGATTTCTTCGCAGCAGAGCGCTTCGTTTCGCAGACGAAGAAGGTCCAAAAGCCGTCCGGTCAACTGTTCCAATCGCGCTGTGTGTTCCTGAATATAGCGCAGAGCAAGAGATTTTTCTGTATCGCTGCAATTAGCGCTTTGCAAAAATTCGCTGTATCCGTGTAATATGGCAATGGGGGTTTTCAGCTCATGCGTGAGATTGCGAATGAACTGTTCTTTTTCTTCATTCAAAAGCGTCAATTCATGGATTTGTTCTGACACTGCTTCTGCCATTTTGTTGAAGTTTTCCGCCAGCGCGCCGATTTCATCATGTGTTTTCACAGGAACACGCTGGGAATAGTCGCCTTCGGCAATTTCGTTCGCTGCTTTGCCGAGATGTTCAATAGGGCGCATGAGATGACGCAGGAAAAATAGCAAAAACAAAGACAGCAAAACGGAAATAGATACGCTAAGAAAAATAAAATAACGCAGCAGCAAATGGTAATATTCCGTTAAATAGTTCGCGTCGCGGGACAGCGACAGAGATAACCCCTCTTGCACCAACGTGCTGCCGACATAAAGATGAAGTCGTCCATTAATGTTGCGGTAGACCGACATTGGAGAACCGGAACGCAGTTCGGGTCGGTCGCCTTCAAAATAGGTGGTGTTGGAAAAAAACAATGTGCCATCGCGGTAAAGTTCCATGGAAGTGCCGGGCAGGCTTTGAGAAAACGAATCAATCAATTGACGAAGGGATACATCTGAAATTTTTCTGCCGCCTGCCGTTCCGTCAATCAAATGATTCAGTGTTTCCGATACCGTTTCATATTCTATCGTACCGCGCCAGATGTCC
>CATIYX010000185.1 GCA_949739095.1 uncultured Clostridia bacterium
AATTCTGCTGCTTTCTTCCATCACGGAGGATGGGAATTTCAGTGGAGAACGCGCTGCAATATTGTTCAATGATTTGACATTGCAAAATACCGTCATTGATAGATTAATTGCAGTCATGCAGGAAAAAGGATATCTTGGGCTGGATATTGATTTTGAGTATGTTAAGCCGGAGGACAGTGCTGCATTTTTGCAATTTTTAGAAAATATCACAGACAGAATGCATCAAAATGGATTTCGTGTCAATGTGGATTTAGCGCCAAAAACGTCTTCGGAACAACAAGGGTTACTATATGAGGCACATGACTATGCGGCAATCGGGGCGATTGCCGACACCGTGCTGCTAATGACCTACGAATGGGGATATACTTATGGACCGCCGATGGCAGTGGCGCCGCTGCCCAATGTCCGGCAGGTGGTATCCTATGCAGTGACACAGATTTTGGCGGAAAAAATCATGCTGGGTATCCCGAACTATGGATATGACTGGAAACTGCCCTACGAACGCGGCACCACACGCGCGACAAGTATCGGAAATGAATATGCGGTTCGACTTGCGGCGGAAAACGGTGCGGCAATTCAGTTTGATGAAACTGCCCAGTCTCCCTATTTTGAATATTGGGCGCAGGATGGCAGCAAGCATATTGTTTGGTTTGAGGATGTGCGCAGTATTCAGGGAAAATTTGGTCTTGTAGAAGAATTTAATTTGCGTGGTGCAGGTTACTGGAGTATTATGCGTCCGTTTGCACAGAATTGGGCGCTGATAAGCCAAATGTTTGATGTACAAAAACTGTAAAGTGGTATGGCATGATAGATTTTGTCTTGAACAATTTTATGATAGCAACAGGGAACCCTAATAGGGTTCCCTGTTGCTATCATAAAAATCATGCAGTTCTTGCCGAAACAAAATTGGAGCGGACGTTTAACGAGATTTATTTTTTTAGGTTTCCAGTTGCCGGATTGTCAATCAGCGTTCCGTCCTGTGTAAACCGTGAACCGTGACAGGGGCAGTCCCAGGAATGCTCCTGTGGATTCCATTTCAGGGCGCAGCCCATATGTGGACAGCGTTTGCTGGTGGGGGTGAGCAGATTCAAGGTTGCCTCAACGGTATTAATGGCAAGTTGGGGACGTAAAATGCTGCGGGATGGCGAAAATACCGATGAATATGGATTCTCTTTTCCCAGTACCATGTTAGTCAGTATCATTGACGAAACCATAGAAGATGTCATACCCCATTTGTTAAAACCGGTAGCAACATAAAAATCAGGCGTATGTTTGGAATAACAGCCAATATATGGAACACCATCCAGTGTCATACAATCCTGTGTTGCCCAACGATACTGTTCACGGGCGTCAAGATAATGAGCGGCTGCAAACTGTTCCAGTTCCCGCCAATTTCCGCCTTGTTTGCCGCTGCGGTGACTGCCGCCGCCAATCAGCAGCAGATTTTGAAAACGTCGGAAAGACATGCCCGTTTGCGCTTCATCAACATACATACCGTTTATATCGGGTGCATTTTCCAATGCAATCACATAAGAACGGTGTTGATACAGTTTTAAAAAATAGCTGCCATGTTTGTTAATAAAGGGAAAGTGCGTCGCAACAATGATTTTTTTTGCTGTGATTTTACCGCCGTTTGTCACCGCTGTGTGGTTTGTGAGTTCTTTGACGCGAGTATGTTCATAAATGGGAAGCCCCTGTGCAATTGCCGATATAAACTTTAAAGGATGAAACATTGCCTGTTTTTTGCACTTTACCGCGCCGGCTATAGAAAAAGGCAGTGGAAGAGTTTCTGTAAACGATGCGTGGTAGCCAATTTTATCGTAGGCTTCCACTTCTTTTTCGATGATATTCCTATTATTTACAGAATAGACGAAAGC
>CATIYX010000186.1 GCA_949739095.1 uncultured Clostridia bacterium
AAATACCCTTGCCTGTATCCGCCACATCAATCCGTACAAACATTTCATATTCTCTTGCCGACACCTTCACCGTACCTCCGCACGGCGTATATTTAATGGCATTGTCCACGATATTGGATAACGCCTCGGCAGTCCATTTCAAATCAAATTCCGCCGCTATGTCCGGTATATTTTCCATGGTCAGGAAAACGCCTTTTTTCTGCGCCGCTGCGCTAAAGTCCATTTGTTCCAACAACTGCTTCACACTGTTTTTTGTCGGTACAACCGCGACAATTCCATTTTCAAGCCGCGACAGCTTAACGAGAGATTGAATCAAAAAATTCAGTTTTTCTGTCTGCCCTTCTATGCGGCATAGCAATTCCTTTACGTCGTCATCCAGTCCTTTTGTTTCACTAAGTAATTGCGTATATAGCAAGATATTGGAAATCGGTGTTTTTGTTTGATGTGATATATCGCTGACTAACGCTTTTACTGCATTCCGCTCATCGGCAATCTGTTTTTGCGCTGTCTTTCTGGCGGAAAGGTAACGATATAATTTTGTCTCCAATCTGGATAATTTCGTCTCAGTAAACGCACTTTCCGAAAAGTCATCGTCTATCGCACAGTCAAGCATTTTGTCCATGGTTTTCAGGGTCTGCAAGATATGTACTACCAGAAACGTGGTGATGATTATAAACAAAACGGCGGCAACCGCTAGAAATATTCCTATGTATATTGCTCTCAATGCAATTCATCACTCCCATATATACCCTATTCCATACACTGTTTTAATCGGCGCATCCACCAGTTTTTCCCGCAACCGCCGTACCGCTACAGACAGCGCGTTTCCTTCCACAAATTCCGCACCATCCGACCAGATACGGTCAATCAACGTTTCACGCGAAAGTGTGACGCCTCTATTTTTCACAAGAAGCTTTAACAGCTTCTGTTCTGTTTTACTGAGTTCTATCGGTACGCCGTCCACAGAAAAGACCATTTTATCAAAATCAAATACAAAAGTCCCCTGCCGGAAAACATTTTCCGGCACCCTAGTTCTTCTCAGCACCGCCTCCACCCGCGCCCGCAATACTGCAAGAGAGAACGGCTTTGTAATATAATCATCCGCGCCACACCCAAGCCCTGTCACAATATCAAGTTCCATATCATTGGCGGTTAAAAATATAATTGGTACTTTACTTTTTTCGCGCACCTCACTGCAGAAATCCAGACCGCTTCCATCCGGGAGATTCACGTCAAGTAATACCAAATCCACTGTTCCATCAAGCAAATCACGCGCCTGCGCAATGTTATATGCCTGTACAGTTTGCTGTGCCCGCAGCGATAATGCAATTCCTTTATTTAATACCTTATCGTCTTCTATAATTAAAATTTTCATGGTGTATTCTCCTGTTCTATGACCTATTATAGAATGACAAATTGACCATGTCAATGCTGTAAGGGAAATGTTTATAAAAATTTAATGTTTACATATAAATGATTTAACCATAGCGGTATCGAAATCTTTATTCATTTTTTCTTTACTAAAATGTATTCTACAAAACAGCATTAAGACTATGCCGTTTTACTAACATTTTTTTCTCATTTTTCCAAGCAAAATAACGCCCGCCGGAATGATATATTTAAACACCATTCCTACTGCACCAACCACATTTTTTATAAATAACTCCAATTCAAAACGTGATGATGCAATAATTTTTGTCAGTGGTAGTAAGAGCAGCAGCAGTGGCAGCACCAAAATGCGACTGCTTTGTAAATTACAGACCGATTTTGAAATATCCAGAAAGCAGTAAATAAATAAAAAAATAAGAAGAAAGTCGGAGATAATCCAAACACCGATTAATATGGGTTCAAACCGCTCCAAAATCCCCAAAATCTGAATTTGTTTCACAGCTAAGAAAAAGGGAATGGGCGAGCGTTTTGTCACCGAAACGCCGCAGGTTCCAATAGAAATGCCGATAATCAAAATAGAAATACCTGCAAGCAATAAAATGCCAATCGTTCCCTGCTTTTTCATCTGAGATTTGTTTTTGATTTTATTTCCCAAAAACAGCAGACATATCAAATATCCTGTGACAGAGATGGGCGCCAAACCACCTTTCAGAATCGGAACAGCGTCTAAATAGGTCACAGGATATAGTTCCTGTATGCGAATTTTCGGCAGGGCAAACAAAACCAAAAGCGCCAGCAAAAACAGAATAACCGGCAAAGTCAAATCCGCAAATCCGCTCACGGTCTTTAGTCCTTTGCGCAGTGAGAACCAAATGAGCACAAACATGATAATTAGCAACACATCAATTCCGGTTTCCGTCAACAAAGAACTTTGAATCCGTTCTGCATAAAAACGCAAGTAGACGGCAGACAGCACCAAAAACCAAATACCATATAATACCAAAATCACTTTTCCTACTGCAACGCCGCAAATGTCATAGAGCATTTCGTCAAAGGACGACGATGGATATTTCTGAAACAGTCTGTTCATCATCCAAACCAAAAATAGTCCCGGCAGGACAGCAACCAGTGGCGTCAGCCATGCCGCTTGATTTGCCTGTTGTGCTGCATAATTGGTAGAAGCCATAATGGTAGGCGATACGGTAACCAGCAGATATAATGTAACCGCTTCACGCAGCGATATCTTTTTTTCCATATTCTTCCCCTCTTTCTACCGAATGTGAAACAACTGCATTGTTATCTGCGCCAGACTAATTTGTGCCGGATGCTGCTGCACATAGAGCACAAGCAAAACGGCGCCTATCGCAAGCACCAAAAACGCTGCGATTTCTTTATAATTTTTGTGGCGAACTGCCGCCTTGATATCTATGAATCCCACAATCCCTACCAATGCAATCCAAAACATCATTTTTGCTATGCTCCTTTTTTACGATTGTCCATACCGGTTTGCCTCTTCATAGTCATAGGACCGGTCCATTCTGGAGGATACGTTTACTTCAAACCGTGCGCCCTCCAGCCGCTGCGTCCAATTTTCTTTTAAATCTTCCCAAATAATCGGATGCTGCATACGAAAACTGTCTGCCAGTGACAGTGCATCTATTCGATTTTCTTTTGACTCCTGCACAGCACGCAGCATCAGATTTTTCACATATTGATTCTGCTGGCTCATAAGAACATCATATTCTTCCGGTAAAAATAAATTTTTCTTGGAATGTGTCTCTTCGAGTGTTGTATGAATTTCCGCATTCACCTGCACTCGCAATTCATTTTGCTCATAACGGACTTTTACTTTTGTTTTTGCATCGCTGATACGTGTCACAACAGCTTCTCCCTCTGTATCCCGTACCGGAATCAACCCGGAATATACCTCTCCGGAAAAGAAATTCATACCACGTGACGCTTCCGTATCGGCATAATCCACTAACGCCGTGTCTCTGAACAGAGCATATCCGCTCATTTCCATATCTACTTGTTTTTCACCTTTTTCCTGTAATTCCAAATATGGAATCTTCATGCCATGGCTCGCATTATCCAGCATTCCCATCACCTGTATGACAGAGGTATTCGTTATATACGATAAATCACGTGTTTTTTCAGCCATGTTTTTTAGTTGACTGCTCACCATACCATTTGCCTCACCAAACCGACTCATAAATTCCGCTGCTCTCATTCCCTTCACAATAAAAACATCAGCAGAAAACTGAATTTGGTTATTTCTGGATATGAAATCCATATATGGCGTCAGCCCCCGCCCCGCTGCTTCTTCACCTATCAGAAAATAGTCACTATGGGCAAGATTAAGCAGTTTCCCATGTTCTGTTTGCAATTGTAAAAATGCTTCTGAAAAGGAACCGCCTGTGGCAGAAATCAGCTTTGATTGTTCACCATTTTGTCCGCCGCCGCTATCCGCCCCATTATCATTGCCGCCATCCTCGCCTTGCAGTTCCAGCGTCACTTCCATTTTTTCCGGTTCGTCTTGTGCGGCGTCAATCGCTACCATACGCACAAAATCAATAGAATTGATTTCCCGCCGGTTGTTATCATTCCGTTTACATCCCGCTGTACAAACCATAAGATCCAAAAGCAGGAACACTACTATCATTCGTTTACATCTGTTCACTTCATTCCCGCCTTTCTGTTATTTCTGCCGCCGGATATTAACGGAGCGTACAGAAAACGGACGCCAGTTTAAATATCGGAACGGCGGGCGGATCAGAGTATCTTTAATGTGGGAGCTCAAACTATCTGAAAGCGGTTCTAAATAAGGCGCACCCAAATTTTGGATATCGCATAGCTCCAATAGCAAAAAAATCAATGCAATCATCACACCGAACAGTCCCGCCAAACTTCCTGCTAAAGTGAATAAAAACCGCCATAGGCGCACGGCATTGCTAAAATCCTGATTCGGCATAGTAAATCCACAAACGCCCGTAAACGCAATGACTATTACAACTGCCGGAGAAATAATTTTTGCTTCTACCGCCGCCTGTCCTACCACCAGCGCACCTACAATCGACACTGCCTGTCCGATTGTTTTGGGCAGCTTCAGTCCCGCTTCCATCAATATTTCAAATGCAATTAGCATACCGAGAATTTCAACAAACGCCGGAAATGGAACGTTCATTTTCGCCTTTTGAATTGAAAATGCAAGTTCTGTGGGAATCATTTCTTGGTGAAAGGTTGTAATTGCAATATAAAATCCTGGCAGCAACAGAGAAATCGCCAAACAAAAATATCGCAGCAACCGGATAGCTGAACTAAAAATATAGTTATTCGAGTAGTCCTCCGGCGCCTGCATGAACATGGTCACGCTTGCCGGCAGAATATAGGCGATAGGCAGTCCGTCAATCAGCAGACCGACTCGTCCTTCCATGATGTGAGAACAAAATTTATCAGGACGCTCTGTGTAGAGAAGCTGTGGAAAAACAGAAAACGGTTTTTCTGACAAACTTTCTTCTACGTATCCGCTCGTCATAATGCCGTCAATATTCATTTTTTGTAAGCGGCGGCGCACTTCTTTCAGGATATGGCGGTTTGTGGTTCCGTTGATATAAACCAGCGCAATGTTCGTCAGCGACATTTTTCCGGTCACACTTTCTTCAATTACCAAATTAGGTGTTTTGATTTTGCGCCGGATGGTGGCTGTGTTTACTCGAATCACTTCCACAAAACAATCTTTTGCCCCTTTGATAACATTTTCATCTGTCGGTTCGCCAATAGAACGTTTTTCAAATCCACGTGCATCGATTAAAACCGCGGTTTCAATTTCGCTAAACAAAATGGCAGTCAATCCGTTAAGCACGGCTGTTATCACCTGATTAACATCTGTTTCCTTCGTGACAAATGGAAACTGTGCCGCACCCTCCAGCAGTAATTTCACTGCCTGTGTTTCATTCTCTGCCTGCTGGAGCTTTTCATCCGTAGCCAAAGGTTTAAAAATCTGTTCGCCAATCGTCGCTGAATCAATCAACCCATCCACACAAAAAACCGCTGCTTCCAGCTTACCCACCTGAACCGATCGCACCAAAACATCGCCGCTTTTTTCAAAAAATTGTTTTATTGATTCCGCATGGAGGCACATAGGTCGCCCTTGTTCCTCACTGAACAAAGTTACATCTTCCGTCTGTGTATATTTAGGCTTTTGTTTCACTATCTGCACCTCCTATTTTGATACCATTAGTATTACCTAAAATTTTTAATTCATACTGTTGAACGCTATCTATGGCTATATCATATACTACAAATGAGGAACTGGCATTGGAGGTGATTTTTTGGGACAGTATCCATATAAAATATCTGACTTTAAATTGCAAAAAAAGACAGATTCCGTTACAGGAGAAGTCATTGACTATGGTGTGAAAATGGTAGGTGCTCCACTGGAATGGGGCGAAACAAAAGGAGAATCCATTCGGGTTGGTATTATTGACACCGGCGTTGACTGCAAACATCCGGACCTGAAAAACAGGATTGTAAAAATGCGAAATTTTGTTGACCCTGACCCTGAGTCCATGTGCGATGAAAACGGGCATGGTACCCATGTAGCAGGTATTGTCGCCGCATCACTGAACAACTTCGGCGTGGTGGGCGTCGCCCCCGCCTGCGATTTATATATTGCCAAAGCATTTCTCCCTGACGGCAATGCGGACAGCGACGCGATTAGAAATGCTTTGATATGGCTGACAGAACAACAGGTTCACGTCATTAACATGTCATTTGCTTCCAAAGAATATGACCCATCTTACCACAAACAAATCAAAGAGGCATATCAGGCAGGAATCACCTTAGTCTGCGCCGCCGGCAACAGTGGCGCTCTGCCTGGCGACACCATTGGATTTCCCGCCAAATTTGAAGAATGTATCTCTGTTACAGCAGTCGATGTAACCAAGCAACATGCAAAATATAGCTCCCGTGGGCAGCGTGCCGATATTGCTGCAGCAGGCACAAATATTTTATCCTGCTACCCCGGCGGTAAATTTGCCCGTCTGAGCGGAACCTCTATGGCAACCCCTATCATTTCAGGTGCCGCCGCTTTGTTACATAAAAAAGCCTATAACCGAATGCAGCGCTATCTGACGCCAGAAGAAATGCGTCTAGTATTAAGCATTTACACAGAGGATTTAGGTGGATTCGGTCGTGATGTGGAATATGGAAACGGACTATTTAGTTTTGGACGGCTGAATAAAATGGGCGAAAATATCAAACGAATTTTATAACATGATATCCATTATACAGTAACACTATATAGACTTTTCTTGCAGACCAGAGTATTATTATGTATTTTTTCTAACTGCGGTAAACTAAAACTCCGTTATTGCACACTCATGATTGTTTAAATTTGTTTTACCTTTTTTATTTTAGCTCTTAAATAACCGCCGTGCCCTATTCTCTACCTAGCAGATGGTTGTCTTTTGCATATAAATAAATGAGACGGAGAAAATTTCTCCGTCCCATTTGCTATTTTATAGAATTCTCTTCTTTTCTCAAAGAATAACTTCGTGTCCCGTGCGTGCTGATTCATAAATGGCATCCAGAATCCGCATAAGCTGGATACCGTCCTCCGCAGGTGCTTGACAAGTTGCACCATTTTGTATGCAATCTACAAAATGGTTGATTTCCCCTTCAAACAACCCTTCAAAACTGAGCGCCGTTGGTTTGTTCAGTACCACATCAGTCATATAGCCATTAGTTTCCGTGAAAATTTCCAATTCCGGACTGAGTTTCGCACCCGCCTTGGTTCCAAACAGTTCAATATCGCCTTTATCCTTTTTCAAATTCAGACTAAACGCCGCTTCCACTGCCAAAGTTGCCCCATTGTCAAAACGAATTAGTGCAGATGCCAAATCTTCTACATCGTAGATGTCATGGTCTGTTTTACTTGTTGCCACATATTCTTTTTTATCCTTTAGATCTCGCCGGTCAAACAGCTTTTGATAGGTCACACCATAAACGGATACCGGTTTGGGATTGCCCATAATGTAGCGTACCAGGTCAATCACATGTACGCCCAAATCAATCAGCGGTCCGCCACCGGCGCGCGCTTTCTCCCCAAACCATCCGCCCGGACAACCGTTTCGCCGTAGATAAGTTGCTTTTGCATAATATAAATCACCGAAAAATCCTGTGTTTAAAAAATCTTGCAGCACAGCGCAATCATTGCCAAAACGCCGCACAAAGCCAATCATCAGCAGTTTTCCGTTTTTTTCCGCCGCTTCCTTCATGCGCCGCGCGTCCTGCGCATTTGTTGCCATTGGTTTTTCGCACAGTACATGTTTTCCTGCTTCCAGTGCCGCAATCGTACATTCTGCATGTGCGCTGTTCCATGTGCAAACGCTGACCGCATCCAGTTCCGGCAGCGCCAGCATATCTTCCTTGTTGGTAAACGTGCGGCTGATACCGAATTCCTTTGCCCGTTTGTTTAGCTGCGCCTCATTGGTGTCGCAAAATGCATATAACTCCACATTTGGGTTTTGCTGATATGCCTGAATGTGTGTACCAGCAATGTTACCCACGCCGATAATGCCTATTTTTATTTTTTCCACGTCCCTTTCCCCCTCATCATTTCGCCATGAGCTGCTTCAAATAGTTCACTGCTGTGCAGATATCCACCTCCGGTTGTTCTCCAACCTCGCGTTCAATGGTGAGATATCCCCGATAGCCGATTTCTTCCAATGCCGCCAGATAGTTTGGAAACGGTACATCGCCTTCTCCCAGCGGCAGTTCAATGAATGCCTGCCCCGTTTGAATTTCCTCTTCCACCAGTCCGTAAATAATTTCGGGGTCTTTGTCCAGCAATTTGCGCCCATCTTTGGCATGGGTATGGACAATATAATCTCCTAACGTATGTACCGCCTGCACAGGGTCGTCTCCAGTTACCATAACCAGGTTTGCCGGGTCCAGGTTCACCGCCACACCTCTGGAATGCAAACCGTCCAAAAACGGTTTCAAAACGCTTGCGGTCTCCGGTCCTGTTTCAATCGCAAAATGCGCCTGCATGGAATCCGCATATTCACTTAAGATTCCGCACGCTTCCTGCATAATCGCATAGCGTGGATGCGATGGCTCTACGGGAACGACCCCGATATGCGTTGTCACAATATTGGTTTCTAAATCCCTCGCCAGCTCCATCACTCGTTTGGACCGTTCAATCAACTCCGGATTCTTTTCGGGATTTCCGAATCCATGTCCAAAATCGCCACAAATTGCAGAAAATTCCAGTCCATGGGACTTCACCATATCCAGCAGCTCCCGTCGCGCTGCTGCCGGCATATTCTCCGGCGCGTGTTCGCCGCGCGTTGCATACATTTGAAGTCCCTGTGCGCCGATCTGTGCCGCTTTTTCCACCGCTTCTTTTGTTCCCAACCGAAACGATTCCAACATAACACCAATTGGAAATTGTTTCATTTGCCCCACTCCTTTTTTATCAGAATCTATTGCGTTCTTTCTAGCTTTATTGTATACTGAGACATAGAAAAAGTAAAGGCAGAAAATTGCCTTATTTTAACACAATATTGCGTTTTGGGGGAATTCTTATGTACCGCGGTTATTATGAGTATTTACAGCATCCCGACCCATCATTTCCTGTTATTTTTCACCATAATGTATTTCCGCTTAAAAATGGCGGTTTCATTCCACATTGGCATGAAGCAATGGAGTTTCTCTATTTCACCAGCGGCGGCGGAACCGCGTTTATTGACGGAGCTTCGTTCCGCGTCAAAGCAGGTGATTTGGTAGTTTCCGGTTTTGGCAGTATGCATAGTATGCAGGAAACCGAAGCAAATACGCAATATAACTGTTTGATTCTGGAGCCATCTTTGTGTGAACTGACAGGGTTTCAGCCTGAACAGCTACAGATAGCGCCCCATATCCATGACCGCGAAGCCGCTGCTAAAATAGAACATATTGTCCAGGAATTTCAACATAAACAGACACACTACAAAAACGCGATTAAATTGGAAGTTGCCGCACTACTGATTCATTTGATGCGCCATCATATCTCCGACAACGAATCTCACGAGAAAATACCTGATTCCAAAACCAGCATGGTAAAACAAGTAATTGCGCTTTTGCAAGAAGAATACCGCCAGCCACTTTCCCTGCCCTACCTCGCCGCAAAGACAGGATTCAGCCATTATTACCTCTGCCATACATTCCGCGAGGTCACAGGATATTCCATTTCCCAATATCTGAACATGCTGCGCTGCAACAATGCACAAAAATTGTTGTTCTCCGGTTGGTCTGTTAGCGAAACAGCGCTTTCTTGCGGGTTTGAAAATCTTTCCTATTTCACTCGCATGTATAAACGATATATAGGACATGCGCCATCTCAGGATAAACAAAATCCTGTAAAAAAACCGCCTACCTCCGGCAAAATGTATCACTACACATAATATTCATTTACAAAAATCGCCCCTCCGCAAAGCCGCGGAAGGGCGATTTCCTTTTTCCCAAAATGCAATTATCCAGCCAAAAACTTGCTGACATATCCCTGAATAAAGATATATACCACCACGAGTGGCAAAATAATGGAGACATAGTACCGCAACCATTTTGGGAATTTTATTCCTTTGCCCTCATTCGCTTCTTCAATGAAATTATCCCAGCCCCACCCCACTTTGCTGACGCAAAACAGCAGATACACCAGTGAACCCAATGGCAGCACATTGTTGCTGACGATAAAATCCTCCAAATCTAAGATATTGCTGCCCGCGCCCAATGGCTGAAATCCGCTAAGCAAATTAAATCCGAACACGCAAGGCAGAGACAGCAATATCACAAGAATAATATTCACAAGCACTGCTTTTTTTCTGGACCATCCCCACAGGTCCATTGCAAACGAAAGAATGTTTTCAAAAACAGCGATAATGGTGGACAACGCTGCGAAAGACATAAAGACGAAGAAGCAGCTTCCCCACAGTCGTCCGCCCGGCAGCGTACCAAAAATATTCGGCAGCGTGATGAACACCAAGCTGGGACCGCTTCCGGGATTCACCCCGAATGAAAAGCAACTTGGGAAAATAATCAGTCCCGATATGAGCGCCACCGCTGTATCTAGCATCAGAATATTGATAGATTCCCCTGTCAGTGATCGCTCTTTTCCAATATAACTACCGAATATCGCCAACGACCCCATACCAATACTAAGCGTGAAAAAAGCTTGCCCCATCGCTGCATAAATCCCATCCGCTATGCCGTTTTCCGCAAATTTATGAAAATCGGGTTTCAAATAAAATCGCAGTCCGTCTGTCGCGCCCGGCAGTGTCACTGCACGAATAGCGAGTGCAATCATAATCACAAATAGAGAGGACATCATAATTTTAGTGATTTTTTCTACGCCTTTTTGCAGTCCAAGCGAACAAATCCCAAACCCAAGCAGCACAGCAACTACCATCCAAAAGACCATCATACCAGGCTGTGCTGTCAGGTTGTTAAATACTCCCTCCACTTGTGCGGCATCCATCCCTACAAACTCTCCGCGCGTCATTTTCACGAAATATGCCAACATCCAACCGCCAATCGTTGTATAGAACATCATCAGTAAATAATTACCCGCCATTGCCACATAGCCATACCAATGCCACTTTTTCCCTTTGGGTTCCAGCACCAAAAAAGAACGTGCCACACTTTGCCGACTTGCCCGTCCCACAGCAAATTCCATCACCATGACCGGCAGTCCCAATGCAATCAGGAAAAACAGATAGACCAATACAAACGCCGCGCCGCCATACTGTCCTGTGATGTAGGGAAACCGCCAGACGTTTCCCAGTCCAATCGCACATCCCGCCGACAGAAACAGAAATCCCAGGCGGGATGAAAAATTCTCCCTCTTTTTCAAAACTACTCTCTCCCCTGTATGAAAATTTTATGATATATTTCGTTACCATCAACCCCAAGGGCCGACCAGTTTTTTCGGACAAAACGCTGCCAGCAGCATGTTTTATCCTAGTCCGTCATACTCCTCACAATTGATAGTATCTTTATTTTATCATAGTATAGCACAAAGTGCAAACAATATTTTCCTTGTTTGGGACGGACTTTTTCTATTTTTTTCGTTTTTAGTTGAATCCCTCACCGAATTATGGTATACTATACGCAGAGCGTATAGTATACGGATTTGAAAAGTGCCGCCGCCGCGCCGCGCATAAAATGCGGCAACCGGCAGAGATACACGAAATTATACCACTCTGCTTCGCAGATATGATATAATAGTCACAAGGGCGACTATTATAGAATCAACATGAAACCGCCGGAGGTTTTAAATCATTATGATGAATCGCAGATTAGAATCTATTAAACAATATATTGCACAGCACCGTGAGGTGAAATTGTCACAGCTGGAGGAACTGCTTCCTGATGTCTCCAGCATGACGTTGCGCCGTGATTTGGCGCAGTTGGAACGGCAGGGCTATGTTGTCCGCTTCCGCGGCGGTGCGCGGGCTGTGGATGCGCTAAGCGTGAAACAAATGCGTGAGGATATCTATACCAAACGGGAACAGGAAAACCGAGAGGGGAAACTGTTCATTGCCGGAAAAGCCGTACCGCTTTTAGAGGAAGGGCGCAGTGTTTATATTGATGCCGGTTCGACCGGCATGTATTTTGCCAGTCAGATTCCTAATCAAAAGTTATCAGTGCTGACCAATGCGCCTAACATTGCTATGGAATTGAGCAGGCACGACAAAATTGAAATTTTACTCGTTGGCGGATATCTTTCCCAAAACATGGCAATCTCCGGAGCTAATGCAATGGACTTCATTAAAAATATTAATGTGGACATTGCATTTATGACCACTGCCGGTTTTTCTCTTGACACAGGCTTTACCAACGGCAGTGCAGACGAATGCCATATCAAACGCGCTATCATTCGCAAATCGCGTAAAAAAGTAATGTTAATGGACCATTTGAAACTAGATAAATGCATGATGTTCACCTTTGCCGGTCTCAAGGACATTGACATACTGGTTTGTGACCAACCGCTTCCCGAACCTATCCGGCAGCAAGCGGAAGAACATCATATCAGAATTCTATAAAAAACAGGAGGACGGACACATGAAAGTAAGAAAAGCCATTATTCCGGCAGCAGGACTTGGAACACGTTTTTTGCCGGCAACTAAAGCGCAGCCCAAAGAAATGCTTCCCATTGTAGATAAGCCTACGATTCAATATATCATTGAGGAAGCAGTGGCAAGTGGCATTGAAGATATTATCATCATCACCGGTCGCAGCAAACGCGCTATTGAGGACCATTTTGACAAGGCATATGAACTGGAAAATGAATTGCTAAAAAGTGAAAAACATGAACTGATAAAGCTAGTACAAGATATTTCCAATCTTGCTAATATCTATTATGTACGCCAAAAAGAAGCGCTGGGCTTGGGTCATGCAATTCATTGTGCCAAAACATTTATCGGCAACGAGCCGTTTGCCGTTCTGCTGGGCGATGACATCGTAGAAGCGCAAACGCCTTGTTTAAAACAAATGATTGACGTTTATGACCAATATCAGACAACATTGCTGGGCGTGCAAACAGTAGATCCCAAAAATGTTTCTAAATATGGTATCATTGACGGCAATCAAGTAGGCGACCGTATTTACAAAGTAAATGATATGGTGGAAAAACCAGCTCCTGAAGCCGCCCCTTCCAACGTCGCAATTTTAGGACGATACATTATTACACCTGCCATTTTTGATTGTCTGGAGCGCACCAAACCGGGCGCCGGTGGCGAAATCCAGCTCACAGATGCTCTGAAGCTTCTCAGTGAACAGGAAGCTATGTATGCCTATGATTTTATTGGTCGTCGCTATGACGTGGGAAATAAAATGGGCTTTCTAGAAGCTACTGTTGAATTTGCCCTGCGTCGCAATGACCTGAAAGAGGAATTCGGTACATATTTGAAGCAGATTGCCAACAAATTATAATTTTGCAAGTTTTAAAACAACGTCTTGCAAAAGAGAGGTGCGCACATGTACCTCTCTTTTGTATTTTATTATGAAATTTATAATTCATCTTAGTATTTTTCATATATTCTTCTATGTTCTTTTTGCAATTTAGCTTGTCCTATTATGCAAAACTTTTATTTCTATTATTGACTATTATCATCATTTGTGTTATACTAAATAATACATCTACATAATTTTAGTTGTCTCACGTACATAATTTCAGTTGTTTTGCAACGAATTGACTTGGTGTCCGCTTCCCCCTCGAAGCAGCGCCACGCCTATCATATTTTAATTGAAATGGAGGGAATTTCCATTGTTTGACTATACGGACAATATTCAGTTACTGATTAAAGTCGCTGCTGAAAAATATAAATTAGACCGTCAGAACTACAGTCGCTACAGTGTGAAACGCGGACTGCGCAATCCTGATGGAACAGGTGTTTTGGCAGGTCTCACTTCTATTGGCGAAGTGCGTGGTTATATTATTGATGATGGCGAAAAGGTACCGGTAGATGGCGATTTGCTTTACCGCGGCATTCGCGTGAACGATTTGGTCAGTCACTGTCGAGCAGAAGGTCGGCTCGGTTTTGAAGAGGTAATCTTCCTGATTTTGTTCGGTGTATTGCCAGATCGCGATATGTTGGACCAGTTTACTGCTATTTTATCCAATTTACGTCCGTTACCGGACCACTTTACTGAGGATATTATTTTAAAATCACCCAGTCCTGACATTATGAATAAGCTAGCACGTTGCATTTTGGCATCCTATTCCTTTGACCAAACCCCCAATGACATCAATTTACCCAACCTGATGCGGCAGTGCATTGAGCTGATTGCGCGTATGCCCACCATGACAGCATATGCATATCAGGCAAAAAACCACTACTATGAAGGGCAAAGTCTGATTATCCATTCACCACAGGAAAACCTGTCAGCGGCAGAAAACTTTTTACATATGTTGCGTCCCACTCATGAATATACGCGCGAAGAAGTGGAGATTTTGGATCTCATGCTCATGTTGCACGCGGAGCATGGCGGAGGAAACAACTCTGCATTTGCTTGCCGCGTGGTTTCTTCCAGCGGTACGGATACCTATTCCGCAATTGCGGCGGCGGTCGGTTCTCTCAAAGGTCCCAAACATGGCGGTGCAAACGCTAAAGTCATGGCAATGATGGAGGACATCAAAGAAAACGTTAAAAATTGGGATGATTTAGACGAGGTAGAATTCTATCTGGAACAAATTATTGAGAAAAAGGCGGGTGACAAATCCGGTCTGGTTTATGGTATGGGGCATGCCGTTTATACCTTGTCCGACCCACGTGCTATTTTGCTGAAAGAAAAAGCAAAAGAGTTGGCAGCGCAAAAAGGGTTTGCCGCAGAATATGCGCTTTATGAAGCAGTGGAAACTCTAACGCCTAAAGTATTTGCGGCAGTGAAAGGCGATTCTAAGGTAATCTCCGCCAATGTGGATATGTATTCCGGTTTTGTCTATAAAATGTTGGATATACCTCCGGAGCTCTATACGCCGCTATTTGTCATGGCACGTATTGTTGGCTGGAGTGCACACCGCATTGAAGAGGTAATTTCCGGCGGACGCATTATCCGTCCTGCCTATAAAAGCGTTTGTCCGCATTTTACTTATGTACCACTTGACAAACGCTAATATATTCATAGCTATTTAAAGCTGACGAGACAGTTCGAAAGTTACATTTCGCCTGTCTCTTTTTTTGTTTTTCTCCTGCACTACAGTCTCCTCTATTTCCAGAAATTTAGTATTGTAATTCTTTTGTAACCTATGTTATGATAGACGCATGGGTTTTTTGCAGGGGGTACCTGCAAGACCTGATTGAACCTACCGCTCCCAAATGAAAGGAGTCCCATCATGATGAAAAGACTATTTTTGGCGGTTCTCGCCACAATTATGTTGGTATTTCCCCAGTTTCCGGCGGAGGCGAAACCAACGGACTATGACATTCTCATTGATATTTCTGTAAACGGACAACTAATTCGCAGTGATGCTCATGCCTATATCTCTGGCGGCACGACCTATGCTCCGATTCGTATGCTCAGCGATGCATTAAACGTAGACAAACTTTCTTGGAATGAATCCAGCAAAACAGTTTCCATTGTGCAAAGCAGCAAAACCTTGTCTTTCACAGTCGGCTCTGCCTATGCCACAGTGAATGGCAAACGTATTAATACCGGCGCAGTGACACAGCAAATCGGCGGTCGCACCTATGCACCTGTCCGTTTTCTGTGCGAACAACTGGGCGGCAAAGTTTCCTGGGACCAGACCTATTACATTGTCCAAGTAAGCAAACCAGGTATTACAATCCCCTCCGCTCTACGTTTTTATGACTACACGGTTGATGAAATTTTCTGGTTAGCACGTATCATTGAAGCGGAAAGCAGTGGAGAACCGCTACGCGGCAAAATTGCAGTTGGCAATGTCATTATGAATCGCGTGGACAGTCGTGACTTTCCAAACACCATTTACGGCGTTATTTTTGACCAGGAACACGGCGTACAGTTTCAGCCTGTGCTGAACGGAACAATTTATAATACCCCCTCTTCCGATAGTATCATCGCCGCAAAACGTGCGCTTGCAGACGACAACATGGTTGGGGAATCTCTCTATTTTCTCAATCCACGTATCGCCTCAAATTTCTGGATTGTGAATAATCGGAAATATTTCAGTACAATTGCCAACCACGACTTTTATCTTTAATTTTAATACACAAAAAGAACCGGCATAGCTTTAAACTATGCCGGTTCTTTTTGTAATACCATCAAGGCCAAATCAATTGATAACATTCTATTTCCGTACCATCTGCGCCCAAAATGCCGCTGCTGTCATATTCCGGAAATGCCGCTCTGATATAACCATTGGTAACACCATCCCAGCCATATATAAAGTATTTCCCAAAGTCCACAATAACCTTTCCCGTCTTGTTAATCAAAGCATATTGCTCTGTTATATTCCCATCACCGAAATCCAGCGTCCGGCTCACCACAGCAACACCTTCCGAAAACGGACTGCAACCATCAAACTGTGCAGAAATGACCCACTCGCCATTCCGACCAATATATCCGAATTTTTCCCCATCTGTCATAACTGCCATTTCCTCTTGAAACGAAAACGGCATATCAAATTGAAATGGTATTTCAACTTTCCCTTGCGCGTCAATCAGACCCCATTTCCCATCTTTTTTCACAGTCATTTCTGTCCCATCTTTTGAAATATAAAATTCTTCGTACTGGGGCGCAATTTTTTCAAGTCCATCCCTATCCAAAAATCCCCACACACCTCCAAATTTCACTGGCGCCAAGTTTTTCGAAAATGCTCTTGCCGCTTCATATTTGGGCTGGACAATAATATTTCCTTTCATATCAATATAACCCCAACGTCCATCTTCACAAAATGGCGCCATGCCATTTTCAAAAGACCAGACACTTTCAAATTCATGCGGAATAACTACCTCGGTGCAATCTTTATTCATGAAAATCAGCCGAGTTTCCCCGTTCTCTTTGGAAACAGTCGCCCGCACCAGACCACTTTGCCCACTGCCAGCCGTATCTATTTCCACAACGTTCAACGGGAAATATTCTTGCCGAAATGATTCATATGTATCTTCATCCACATTTTCTAAAACCAGCTTTCCTGTTTTGTCCAGCACGCTATAGCGCATGACGCTACTATCTTCCTCCCACCACGCTTTCTCCGTCCGCTCTGTCCAGCCAACGGATAAATAACCAAACACATATAGTAACTCCGGATTCTCTTTTTCTTCAATCAATACGTTGCCATCCATATCATAAACCGTTGTTGCCGAACGCTTCGCAACATAGCTGACATTTGTTGCAGCCAGTATATCTCCATAACGTACAATACCGTCATATTGCACCGGAAGCAGCATAGTTCCGTCCTCTTTTTGTACGCCGGAATACCGCCCACGTTTCACAATCGCAATACCATCCTGAAATTCCAAATCCGGATTCACTTTCCACGGCGTAACCATGACTGTCTGTGTCTCCTCATCCCATTCCACGTCTGCTCCCACCGCTTCTGCCAGCGCACGCACTGGCACCAGAGTGCGGTCGTTTTCTATAATCGGTGGCTGGTCGATTTCCGTCACCTTTTCCACAATATTATTATCCGTCAATGTCAACACACGGGGATATCCTACTTTTAGCACTACTTCGTCCAAACTGCTGCCCTCTCTGCCAATACCAATACTCTGCGTATTTTCATACCAATGCACTTCACACCCCAGTGCTTCGCTAACTGCACGCAACGGAACCAGCACCCTATCATTTCTCATCACCGGTGACTGGTCAAATGTGACTTGTTCTCCCTCCACCAAAACTCGAATCTCATCCTCTGCATTTACAGCAGCCATACCAGATACCAACATTGCCACTGCCAGCACTCCCGGAAGCACTTTTTTCCATGTATATGACATCTCATTCTCCTCCAGCTTTTCCTTCTATCAAGGCCAAATCAATTGGTGACATTCTATTTCTGTTCCATCCGCACCCAAAATGCCGCTGCCGTTATATTCTGGAAATCCGGCACTGATATAGCCATTGGAAAATCCACCCCGAGCATTTATATGATATTTTCCAAACTCTGCCATAAACTGCCCAGTCTTATCGATTAAGGCATACTGTGATTCCCCATTACTATCCGCCGGATACTGTTCCACCACGGCAATCCCTTCCGAAAATGGGCTACATCTATCAAACTGTGCAGGGATGACCCACTCGCCGTTTCGATTAATATATCCAAATTTTTCTCCATCTGACGTAACCGCCAAATCTTCAGAGAAGAATAACGGCGTATCATATTGAAGCGGCATTATGATATTACCCTGCGCGTCAATCAGACCCCATTTCCCATCTTTTTTTACATTTATTTCTGCATCATTAGTACAATAAAATTCATCATATGCAGGCGCAATCCGCTCGACTCCATTTTCGTCTATAAATCCCCACATACCATCGGATTTTACCGGCGCGAGCGTTCCTGAAAACGGTCCGGCATCTTCATACTGCGGCTGGACAATGATATTCCCTTTCGTATCCAGATACCCCCACTTGTCTCCGATGCGGAATGCCACCCGACCGCTTGTAACATCTCTTGTCTCTTCTAATTCACATGGAATAACCACTTCTGTGCAATCCGCATTCAAAAATCCGTAGCGCGTTTCTCCATTCTCCGTAAGAACAGTTGCTCTCACAAGTTCAGTTTGTTCGCCATAGACAAATGTATCTACAAGATCTATCGGAAAATGCTCTTGTTTAAACGCTTCATATGTATCCTCATCTACATTTTCCAAAACCATCTTTCCCGTTTTGTCTAATACACTATAATGCCGTGGCCTGCTACCGTCCTCCTGTTCTTCCTCTGTCCAATCTGTCCAGCTTACAGACAAATACCCGAAAGCATATAAAATTCCCTGCTCTGCTTTTTCTTCTATCAGCACATTACCGTCCATATCATAAACTTCCGTTGTCCCACGCATTGCGACGTAGCTGATATTTGTTGTAACTAACACGTTACCATAGCGCACAACGCTGTCATATTGTCCCGGAAGCAACAGCGTCCCATCTTCTTTATAAACGCTGGAATACCGTCCTTTTTTTACAATGGCAATACCATCATGAAATTCCAGATTCGGATTCACCTTTTGCGGTGTAACGGTAACTGTCTGCGTCACACCATCCCAGCTTACTTCCGCGCCTACTGCTTCCGCCAGTGCACGCACCGGCACCAACGTGCGGTTGTTTTCCACAATCGGCGGCTGGTCAATTTCCGTTACTTTTTTTACCACGTTATTTGTTTCCAGTGACAACACGCGGGGATATCCTACCTTGAGCACAACATCGTCCAGGCTGTTTCCATTTCTTCCAATTCCAATACTTTGTGTATTCCCATACCAATGCACTTCACACCCCAGCGCTTCACCAACTGCACGCAGTGGAACCAGCACCCTATCACTTCTCATCACCGGCGGCTGGTCAAATGTGACTTGTTCTCCCTCTACCAAAACCCGAATCTCACCCTCTGCATTTATGGTCGCCATACCAGGTATCAGCATCGCTGTCGCCAGCACTCCCGAAAGAACCTTTTTCCATATATGATTCATTACCGTTACCTCCATTTTCTCCTATTTTTAGTATACTATATCCCCCACGCTCGTCCAACGCCATGGTAGCCTGAATAAACATATTATGTGAAAAACGCTTTTGCGTTTTTCTTCTACTTTCTTGTGTTTATTATAGCACAATTTTCTCTAAAAAAGCAAGTTCTATTTATTTTAAGCATACAAAAAGCCGAACCTCTATGGAATTCGGCTTTACATATTTAAGGCATATCCAAATCCGATACGCGCGGTAAAATCCCTTTAACTTTCGCAATAAAAATGCCATAGTTTGTGATGGGTACGCCTTGCGTTTGACAGCGGCGTACGCGTTCCATCATATGAGTACGGTTAAACATACAGCCACCGCAATGAATCACCAACCGATAAGGCGTCAAATCCATCGGAATGTCGTTTCCGCTGCGTACTTCTATCCCAATGCCCGCTCCCACTTTTTTACGCAGCATACCAGGGATTTTCACGCGTCCAATATCTCCATCTACTGCGTTGTGCGTACATGCTTCCAGAATCAGCACTTTGTCTGTTTCTTTGAGTGTATCCACCACCGCTGCACCACGCACAAATTCCTCCAAATCGCCTTTGAAGCGCGCCATTAAGATGGAAAAGGAGGTAAGCTTTGTTTCTGATGGACACAAAGCTTCCACTTGGTCAAACACCTGTGAATCTGTGATAATCCATACCGGCGGCTGCTTATATAATGTAAGTGCGTGCGCAAGCTGGTCCTCTGTTACAATACTGACACAAACCCTTCGGTCTAGCAGGTCACGGATAGTCTGCACCTGCGGCAAAATGAGCCGTCCCTTTGGCGCCTCAATGTCCTGCGGCGCAACCAATAGCACATGTT
>CATIYX010000187.1 GCA_949739095.1 uncultured Clostridia bacterium
ACGGTCATGGTATGATTGCCACCGGCGGCGGAGACTGCCTGTTTCTGGCAATTGTCACCAATACGCAATTCGAGGAAAGAAAGGACTGAGACCCATGGGCTTACTCTATGAAAACTTTGTAAACGAGACATTTGACCAAAATGGTGTTTTACATACATTTGAAGTGAATGCACCGGAAAAGTTTAACTTTGGCTTTGACGTGGTGGACGAGCTTGCACGACAAAAGCCTGACAAAACAGCGTTGATTTGGTGTAATGCACACGGCGATGAAAAAATCTTTACTTTTGATGAAGTCCGCCGGATGAGCAACAAAACCGCCAATTATTTTAAATCCAAAGGCATTGGAAAAGGCGATAAAGTTATGCTGGTACTCAAACGCCACTATGAATGGTGGTTCTGCATTTTGGCGCTGCATAAAATCGGCGCGGTTTGTATTCCCGCCACAAATTTGCTCACAAAAAAAGATTATGTTTACCGCTTCAATGCGGCGGATATTAAAATGGTGGTCTGTACTTGTGAAGGCGATGTGACAGAGCATGTAGAAAGCGCACTTGCCGATTCGCCAACGTTGCAAACCCGCGTTGTAGTGCGCCAGCCGCGGGATGGCTGGGATTTCTATGACGATGGCATTACGCAGGCAAGTGATGAATTCCCGCGTCCGACCGGCGAAGATGCAGCCGGCGGCAGCGACATGATGCTGATGTATTTCACTTCCGGCACCTCTGGTCTGCCCAAGATGGTGGCACATGATTTCACTTATCCGCTGGGGCATATCATCACCGCAAAGCACTGGCAAAACGTAGACCCCGAAGGCTGCCATTTAACGGTGGCGGATACCGGCTGGGGAAAAGCCGTTTGGGGCAAAATCTATGGACAATGGATGGCGGAAACAGCTGTTTTTGTTTATGACTACGATAAATTTATTCCCGAAGAATTACTGCACATTATCGAAAAATATAAGGTCACAACTTTCTGTGCACCACCCACGATTTACCGTTTCTTCATTCAAGAGGATTTAACCAAATTCGATCTTTCCTCCCTGAAACATGCGACCATTGCCGGTGAAGCGCTCAATCCGGAAGTGTTTGACCGTTTCAAAGAAGCAACCGGTCTGAAACTGATGGAAGGGTTCGGTCAGACGGAAACTACCTGTACTGTTTTGAATTTGGCAGGCACTGACCCAAAACCCGGTTCCATGGGAAAACCCTCTCCACTCTACCATGCAGACATTGTGGATGACAATATGGACCCTGTGGACTGCGGCGTTGTCGGTGAAATTGTCCTGCGGACGAACAAAAAACAAGTCGGACTGTTCTCCGAATATTACCGCGATGAGGAACGGACCCGTGCCGCTTGGCATGACAACTATTATCACACAGGCGACTTGGCATGGAAGGATGAAGATGGATATTATTGGTATGTGGGACGCAAAGACGACATCATCAAAAGTTCCGGCTACCGCATTGGTCCATTTGAAGTGGAAAGCGTCCTGATGGAACATCCTGCCGTGGTGGAATGTGCTATCACCGGCGTACCGGACCCCATCCGTGGACAGGTCGTGAAAGCGACCATTGTTTTGGCGGTGGGCTACACAGCCTCGGACGAACTAAAAAAAGAAATCCAGAATTATGTGAAACAAAACACTGCTCCTTATAAATATCCCCGCGTAGTGGAATTTGTGGAAGAATTGCCTAAAACCATCAGTGGCAAAATCCGCCGTGTGGAAATCCGCGAAGAGGATCATAAAAAATAAACAGGATTTATTCAGCCTCCTTGGGCTGTGAAAAAATGTTTCCTGTTCATCGAGGGTAGATTTAACGCAACATAGACTCAAAAAAAGCATATGGTTTGATCTGAAAGGAAGCCAAACCATATGCTTTTTTCTTTTCTCACCATAGTGCCTCATGCGCCCAGCGCCACGCGAATCAGCGGCAGCAATATCAGGCTAATAATAGTAGATATCGACACCATCACCGCCGGAAATTCGCTGTCCGCGCCATATTCCTTTGCAATAATCGCCTGGTTGGTCATCACAGGCATAAACGCCTGCACAATAAACACGTTTTTCATCAGCGGCGGAAACGGCGCAAGGCTAAATAATACCACTGCCACCAACGGTCCCACTGCAAACCGGCATATCAGTCCCAGCACCATATTTTTGTTGATACGAATGTTTGCCAGACCGCTGCTGCAAAGCACATAGCCAATGAACATCATAGACAGCGGCGTGGTCATCGTGCCGATATGTTCGCAGGTATCCAGCAAAAACTTCGGCACAGGAACGTTCACCAACAGAAACACCAGCCCTACAATCAGCCCCATCAAGGGCGGCGAAAAAATACGTGCCAGCATGGATTTACCGCTACCATCTCCTTTTCTGCCGCCGGAAATGGTGTATACACCAAGCGTCCAAAACAATATGGTATTTGCCATATAATAATATAATACATATGGGACGCTGGCTTCTCCAAACAGCGCTAAATTGACCGGAAGCCCCATAAAAATCGTGTTGTTCTGTGCAGTCATAACAATCATAGTACCGGCATATTTCGGGTCGATCCGAAACACTTTCACAATTCCCCATCCCAGCGCATAGCCAATCAAAACGCTGACCAGCGGCAAGGCAATATACTGCGGAATATGCCAAATTTCCGCTGGTTCAAAGGATGTTGTGACATTGTGCAGCATATAGCAAGGCAATGTGATATTCACAACCGTCCATGAAATGAAACCTGAAACTCTTTTATCAATCTTTTGAAATTTTGTCAGGAAAAATCCTGTTAAAATCAGCAGCACCATCACCAACACCGCTTCAAATGCCCCGATAAATTCTCCAAACATGTCTATCCTCCTGTTACTTAGGCTGCTGAGCGCCTATGATGCCACAATAAACGACTTTGGGAAGCAAAAGATACCAAAACATGTGGCGTTCCAAGTTTTCCAATCATGAAATCTTCGGACATGTGCCGAAGATTTTATACCGCACAGCGTCCGGAGTGCCGAAGAATGAGGCGCGACACGCGAGTGAAGGACGCTGCTGGAGGGAGTCCACGAGGGGAACGGCATGACAGAACGTTTACGTTCTGGAACAAATCCCCCTCATATTATTTGGCAATACAACCGGAGAGGTCGTATAGTCCTCTCCCGCCACGGTATATTCTTCCGCTTCCCGCGCCAATGCCAAAAAGTCCTGTGCACGCATGTCCAGCCGTAACTGCTCTCGCGCATATGCCGATAGGTCCTGCTGCGCTGTGCTTTTCACCACAACCGGCACCTGCGCCGTCTGCTTCATTGTTCGCAGCAACGTCTTTCCTGTTTCATTGAATCCCAGCACACGGATGTAGCCCGGTCCGCGATACAGCGCCTCTTTCACCTGTCCCGATGTGGTTCCCATTAAAATATGCACCAACATACGTGCAATACGCGTATAGGGATACCGTTTGGTTTTCACAAGATAAATTAAGTCCTTTGTGCTTTTACAGTTCCGTGCTGCACGCATAATGCGGTTTTCCAGTCCCTCCGACAAATATGCGGCGTTTGGAGAAATGCCCTCCCGCCGTAAAATTCCCAAAACCACCCGGTCCAGTCGGCGCATGTCCGAGAGTTTTCCCTGTTTTTGCGCTTCCATCAGCAATTGATAAGTTTGCTCCGGCACCTGTTCCCGCTGTAAAATTCCTTCTGCAAGCGCTTTGCGGATTCCCGCCGCGCTCATACATGTCTGTATATGCGTGTCATGATATCCTGCGCCCGACCGTTTCACTGTGAACGGCTGAATATCCGCTCCCAGTTTTTGCAATGCCATCAGATAGGTAATACCAAGCAAATTGTTGGGGCTATCCGCCGCTTTTCCTGCAATTTGCGCCGCCGCTTCGGGATAACTAAGTCCTTCTTTCATGTGCGCGCGCAGTCTCTCCACCGGAGACTCCATCAATGCCCCTGCCGCTTGCGCCAGCAGTTTCAGCTGCCCGCACTCGCTGCCAAACGCCAGCATATCCACGCATCCCATCCGCTGAGCCAAACCCACGCCGCCCAGCGCAAAATATTCCGCTGGCGAAACAGCATAGAGAAACGGCAGTTCCACCACCAAATCTGCGCCGCCGCAAAGTGCAAGCGCCGCACGCTGCCATTTATCCAGCAACGCCAATTCTCCGCGTTGTGTGAAACTGCCACTCATGATACAAACGACCGCATCTGCGCCGCCTTGTTTTTTTGTCTGTTCCAATAAATAAGCATGTCCTTTGTGAAATGGATTATATTCCGCAATCACTGCCGCAATACGCACTCCGTTCCCCTCCCCGCGCTGCTGCCGTCCGCCGGTCTACGGTGAAAACGCCTGGTCTCTTTCGGGAAACAAGGTGTTTAGCAGCTATGACTTCATTTTTCTGCGTTTATTGTATCATAAAATTTGGGAATTTGCAACGCCGGAAATCGTTTTGTTTTGCTTTTCTATATTTTCAGACAAGCTTCTCTTTCTTTTTCTGCAAAAACCATGCTAAAAAATCAAAAAAAGTGAAATTTTTTCGCAAAATCATATTGTATACAATTCATAAATGGTGTATAATGGAGACATACAAAACGAATCAGAAAGGGGATTTATACATATGAGCACTTTTTTAGAAAGAACCAAAGAACGTGCCAAAGCGGATAAACAGACCATTGTTTTGGCGGAAGGTGAAGAAATCCGCAGCATTGAGGCTGCCGCTACAATTCTGAAAGAAGGAATTGCAAACATTATCCTGCTGGGCAACAAAGATGTGATTGCAGAAAAGGCAGGCAATCTGGACATTTCCGCAGCAACCATTATCAATCCGGAAACAGACAGCCATTTTGATGAACTGGCGGACAAATTCTGTGAAATGCGCAAAGCGAAAGGCATGACGCCGGAAAAAGCGCGCGAAACCATGAAAAACACGTTGTACTACGGCGTGATGATGGTGAAGGAAAACATGGCGGACGGCATGGTGGCAGGAGCGGTCAATGCGACAGGAGATGTACTGCGTCCCGCACTGCAAATCCTGAAAACTGCACCGAACACAAAACTGGTTTCCGCATTCTTCCTGATGTGCGTTCCGAACTGCGAATATGGTCATAATGGCACCTTCATTTTTGCAGATTCCGGTTTAAACGAGGACCCCGATGCGGATGCAGTATCGGAAATTGCCATTTCCTCCGCAGCGTCGTTTCGCTCTCTGGCGGAAGCAGACCCAACCATTGCTATGCTGTCCTATTCGACCTATGGCAGCGCAAAGAGTCATCTGGTAGACAAAATGCAAGAAGCAACGCGGCTGGCAAAAGAAAAACGTCCCGACCTTGCACTGGACGGCGAATTGCAGCTTGACGCGGCAATCGTGCCTTCTGTTGGGCAGAGCAAAGCACCGGGCAGCACCGTGGCAGGAAAAGCAAATGTTTTGGTGTTCCCGGACCTCAACAGCGGAAACATTGGCTATAAATTAGTACAACGCCTGGCAAAAGCAGAAGCTTACGGACCTATCACACAAGGGATTGCAAAACCGGTGAACGACTTGTCCCGCGGCTGCTCCAGCGAAGATATTGTCGGTGTTGTTGCAATCACCTGCGTACAGGCGATTGAAAGCAAAAAAGC
>CATIYX010000188.1 GCA_949739095.1 uncultured Clostridia bacterium
GCAAAGAACATGGATTCCGTAAAAGAATGAGAACTTCCAATGGGAGAAAAGTGTTGGCACGCAGAAGAAGCAAAGGCAGAAAAGTGCTTTCTGCATAAGATATCGAAAGAAGTCGAATCGGTTTGTATTTGATTTTTGGAATGTATCATAGCGGGCTAATAGTGAAGGCGGGGTCTCCCGCCTTTTCGAGATTTTAGGGACCGGTAAAGCGGAATAAAGGAGACAGAAGCGCTTCCCATGAAAAGAATAGTATCATTGAATCAGAACCGGGAATTTAAACGACTTTATGCACGCGGCAAATCGGCGGTGGGGCGTTTGGTGGTTGTTTATTACAAAAAAAATGCTGCATCGCAAGGTCGTCTTGGTATTACCGTTAGCAAGAAATTGGGAAAAGCGGTCGTGCGTAGCCGTGTCCGTCGTATCATCCGCGAAGCATATCGTTTAGAAGGAGAATTACTTCTGCCGGAGGTTGACATGGTGATTGTGGCGCGTGGACGTGCTGTACGTGCAAAATGTCAGGATATCCGGAATGAACTTTGCACTTTGTGGACAAAGGAAGGGCTTATGCGTAAATGAGACGGATTTGTTTGTGGTTACTGCGCTTCTACCGGCAACATATTTCATCTGCTACTCCGGCGCGTTGCCGTTATACGCCGACCTGTTCGGCTTATGCAGTGCGTTGTTTAGAAGAATATACTTTTTTACGTGCGTTGCCGTTGATTTTATGGCGGCTGCTTCGGTGCAATCCGTTTTCCCATGGAGGAATGGACCCTGTGCCGGCGGACCTGAAGGAAAGGAATGACACAGCGAAAAAATGAATTTGCTTGATTATATTTACTTATTCTTTGGATTGATTATTCAGGGAATCTATTTTGTGGTAAAAAATTATGGTCTTGCCATTATTGTGTTTACCATTTTAACAAAAATGCTGCTGTGGCCCCTGACGCTGAAACAGCAAAAGGGTATGGTAAAAATGCAGGCGCTGCAACCGAAATTGACGGAGTTGCAGGAAAAATATAAAGACAACAAAGAAAAGCAAAATGAAGAAATGATGAAGCTCTATCAAAAGTATAAAATCAATCCTATGGCAAGCTGTTTGCCGCTTTTGATTCAGTTTCCTTTGATTTATTTTCTATATAAAGTGATTCGGGAACCGATGCGGTTCATTTTGAACATGCCTCTTGACCAAATTGAAGCGATGAAAAACCAGTATATTGCGGCAACGGGCGCAGCGCCGCCTGCCGGCAGTGAACAGATTTTTTTAGCAAATTATTATGAATTATTAAATTTTAATTTTTTGGGATTAAACTTGTCTCAGACGCCGCAGATAACACAAATCAGTTGGTATTGGGTTATCCCAATCATTGCGGCGGGGACGACCTTTTTGGTAAGCAAAATGATGAATGTTGGGATGGAAAAGAAGCCGGAACCGGAAGTGAAAAAAATGGAAAACCGTCCGGCACGTCCGCCACGGCCCGGTGAGAAGAAAGCTGGCGGAAGCGAGACGGCGAACCAGATGACGAAATCAATGACCTATTTTATGCCGGTAATGACATTATTTTTCACATTTGCTTTGCCAAACGGTATCAGCGTATACTGGATTGCAGGAAACGCAGTGCAGTTAGTGCAGCAGTTTGTGATGAATAAATTCCTGGTGCCAAAGATGAAAGAAAGGGCGGAGATTGAAAATGACCTCAAAAACGAAAACAAGTATCGAAAAAAGCGCAAAAAGCGTTGAACTCGCCGTACAAGAAGCATTGAATGAGCTTGGCATCATGCAGGATGAAGCAGAAGTTGAAGTGTTAGACGAGGGTGCAAAAGGATTTTTGGGACTGGGTGCAAAAGATGCAATGGTCCGTGTGACAAAAAAAGCGCCGGATGTTGAACGGCTGGCGGTGGAGTTTCTGACGGACGTTACAAAAGCAATGGGATTGGATGTTACTTTTGTGACAGAAAAAACAGAAGGAAATGCCCTGAAAGTGGAAATGTCGGGAGACAAGATGGGACTGTTGATTGGTAAACGAGGCGATACGCTTAATGCACTGCAATATTTAACTAGTATGGCAGTGAACAAACAAACAGAGGAATATACGAAGATTAATTTGGATACGGAAAACTACCGTGCAAAACGGCAGGATGTGCTGGTGAAACTGGCGAAAAAATTAGCGGCAACGGTAGTACGGACCGGCAAGAACATTACTCTTGAGCCGATGAGTCCGAACGAACGGCGTATTATTCATTATACACTGCAAAACAACAACAAAGTGAAAACTTATAGCGTGGGCGATGAGCCGAACCGGAAAGTGGTTATCGCACTGAAATAGTTCTTTGGTACAGGAGACAAGGGTTTCCGGCTTTTCTGCCGGAAACCTTTTTCATTATCACATCCGCTGCCACGACTGGATTGTGACTTGCTGATAAACACGGTAGTGTTTATCATGTACTTTTTGGAACAAGGTTACCCAAAACGCGGGGAGTTCCGAACTTTCGGGTTTATGGAATGTCCGGACACGTGCCGGACATTCCATACCATTCAGCTGCAAGCGTTTCGTCAGGAACGCTGCGGGAACGTACGCGGCTGCTTAGGGGGATTACAACAAGGGGGACGGCTTGACGGTCGTCAGACCGGAATAAGTCCCCCTTTTGAATGGGGTTCTCCCCGCACCCCGAGGGACGGCTCCTGCGGAGGGCTACTCGACGCTATCTTATCTTTAGCGTTTTACGGTGAGTAATTTTGATTGAATTAATTTTTTTATTTTTTTGAAACAAGCAACCGGAAACGAGCTACTTTCAAATCATCCAAAGCGCGGACATACCCTCTGGGGCACGCGTGTGCCGCGTCTTTGGATACACTACAGCATTCGGAGTGCTGAGGCGCGACACGCGAGCGAAGAATGCTGGTAGGAGAAATCCAAAGAGGGGATGATATGACAGCCATAGGCTGGAACGAATCCCTTCTTTGAATCCAAGAAGGTGAAATGATGGAACAAGGAAATATAATTGCCGCGCTGGCGACGCCGCCCGGAAAAGGTGGTATTGCCATTATCCGTGTCAGCGGTGCTGGTGCGATTGAACATGTGGCGCGGATATTCAAAGGAAAAACAGACCTCACTGTCTGTCCATCGCATACGGTACATTATGGAAAAATATGGAATAACGAACAGGTGCTGGATGAGGTGTTGGTCACAGTCATGCGTGCGCCGCATACCTTTACGGGAGAAGATACGGCGGAAATCAACTGTCATGGTTCCGGTGCGGCGGTACGGGAGATTTTGTCGTTGCTGCTGGACAATGGCGCACGTATGGCGGGGCGCGGCGAATTTACCAAACGTGCTTTTTTGAATGGACGCATGGATTTGTCACAAGCGGAAGCTGTGATGGATGTGATTCAAGCAGAAAGTAACAGTGCGCTTACCGCAGCAGTGAATCAATTGGAAGGAAAATTGTCTGCACAAATTCGGCAGCTTCGGGAAACGCTGTTGCATCAATATGCGACAGTGCAGGCGGAAGCAGATTTTCCCGAGGAGGGACTCAGCGGTATTGACGAAACTGCAATGTTGGCGGAATTTCAAAGAGTATATAGTGCGTTGAATCGGTTAAAAAGTAGTGCGAAAACAGGGCGTTTGGTAAAGCAAGGAATTCAGACAGTATTGTGTGGCACGCCCAATGCGGGAAAATCTTCTTTGCTCAATGCATTGGTAGGAGAGAACCGTGCCATTGTCACAGAGGTGCCGGGCACAACACGTGATTGCATTGAGGAATATGTAGAACTAGAAAAATGCACATTACGTTTATTGGATACAGCAGGGATTCGAGAAACAGATGATAAGGTGGAGCAGATTGGCGTAGACCGTGCGAAAGAGTCTATGGAGCAGGCGGATTTAGTGCTGTTTGTAGCGGATTGCTCTCGTCAGCCTTGTGCGGATGACCATGAGATATGCGGTGCTATTATAGACAAGCCGGTAATTTTGGTGCTGAACAAACAGGATGTGACGCAGGGAAGCGAAGAAGCATATCGGGCGTTGTTGCCGACGGCGCCATTTGTGGCAGTATCGGCAAAAGAAAAACAGGGATTGGAAACGTTGGCTTCTATTATTTGTGAGTTATTCCAAATGGGTGAAGTACAGGATGGACAACAAGCGCTTATTACCAACATGCGACATGTAGAAGCAGTACAGCGTGCGGCAGCAGCGCTGGATGAAGTGGTGCGGACGATGGAAACCGGTATGCCGGTGGACATGGTGTTTGTAGATTTGCAGGATGCAATTTCAGCATTAGGCGAAGTGACAGGGGAGACGGTACAGGAGGAAGTTGTGGACCGTATTTTTTCGGAATTTTGCGTCGGAAAGTGATGGGAGAAAATCTTTCACACTTTATATTTTTAGTGGAAAAATTTATTATCCTGCCGAAAGGGTTGCTGTTACCGATAGATAACGGGAGCGCCGTTATCCTTGTCGCTACCGCGACTGGATTGTATTTTTTGGAGCAAGTTACCTAAAAACGCGGGGAGTTCCGATTCTCCAATCATCCAAAGCACGGACACGTGTGCGTCTTTGGATACCTTGCAGCTGCGGGCGTTTTGTCAGGAACGCTGCGAGAGCGGAGCGGCTAGGTAGAGGGAATATCTAAGGGGAGACGGCATGACAGTGGTGAAACAAGCCGGAGTCCCCCTCTTGGAAAATAGGCATAAAGTATATAGGAGGTTTTAAAATGGAACCGCTTATCTTGGGAATAGAATCTTCTTGTGATGAAACATCGGTTGCACTCTTGCGTGGCAAACAGGTGTTATCTAACATTATCTCTACGCAAATTAAAATTCATGAAGAATATGGCGGTGTGGTGCCGGAGATTGCGTCACGCAAGCACATTGAAGCCATTGATATTGTGATGGAAGAAGCATTGAAAGAGGCAGATGTGACGCTTGATGAAGTGGATGCGGTTGCAGTGACAGCGGGACCGGGTCTGGTAGGTGCGCTGCTGGTGGGTGTTAGTTATGCTAAGGCGCTTGCTTACGCGCTGGACGTACCGCTGATACCTGTTCATCACATTGAGGGACATATTGCAGCGAACTATATTGCATTTCCGGAGTTAAAACCACCGTTTGTAGCGTTGGTTGCATCGGGTGGACACAGTCATATTGTTTACGCTAAAGATGAAATGGAGTTTGAAATTTTGGGACAAACTATTGATGACGCGGCAGGAGAGGCATTTGACAAAGTGGCGCGTGTGCTGGGATTGTCCTATCCGGGCGGCGTGAAAATTGACAATTTATCGAAGCAGGGAAACCGCGAGGCGTATCGTCTGCCGAAGGCAAAAGTGGAAGGGTATAATTTTAGTTTCAGCGGTGTAAAAACAGCGGTAATGAATTTACTGCACCATGCGGAGCAAATAGGGGAGCATGTGAACAAAGCAGATTTGGCAGCGTCTTTTCAAGAAAACGTTGTGCAAGTACTGCGGGAGCATACTGTAGCGGCGGCACAGGAAAAAAGCGTAAAGCAAATTTGTCTGGCAGGTGGTGTGTCGGCAAACAGTCGTTTGCGAGAAGTGTTTGATGAAATAGAGGGCAAGTTTTCCATCTATTATCCGCCTTTGCAGCTTTGCACAGACAATGCGGCAATGATTGCTTGCGCCGGTGGCATTCTATATCGCCAGGGAATATATGCGCCACTGGATTTGAATGCGTATCCCTCTGTGAAGCTGGGGGAGAGAATTTTATAAAATGTTTCACGTGAAACATTGAGAAGAAAATAAGAAGTAAAAAAGAGGAATGTTTCACGTGAAACATTCCTCTTTTCTATTGAAAAACCGGATGAATCGTGCTATAATATTAAATGCAAATGTATTTTGATTTTGAAATCACGGCAGGGGAAGGGACAAGGACGGACATGAGTAAAGTAATAGCAATAGCAAACCAAAAAGGCGGTGTTGGCAAAACCACAACGGCAATCAACTTGTCTGCTGCCTTGGGGGAAAAAGGAAATAAAGTGCTGCTAATAGACGCAGACCCGCAAGGCAACGCTACCAGTGGACTGGGTATTGAAAAAGAGCAGTCCCGTAAAAGTACCTATCACATGATGATTGGGGAAGAAGATATTCGCGGCTGCATTTTGGAAACAGCCTTTCAAAACTTGTCCATCTGTCCATCCGGCGAGGAATTAGGCGGTGCGGAGGTAGAATTGGTATATTTAGAGAATCGGGAGTTCCGTATTCGGGACGCGGTTTTTTCTGTCAGACAAGACTATGATTATATTTTAATTGACTGTCCTCCATCGCTTGGGCTTATCACGCTGAATTGTTTGACAGCATCGGATAGTGTACTGATTCCGCTGCAATGTGAATATTTTGCACTCGAGGGCGTGTCGCAACTGATAGCCAATGTGCGGCGTATTAAAAAAAGTTTGAATCCGTCTATTGAAGTAGAAGGTGTGCTGCTCACTATGCTGGACAGTCGCACCAATCTTGGCTTGCAGGTGGTGGAAGAGGTGAAAGGCGTGTTTGCAGACAAGGTCTACCGCACAATTATTCCGCGCAATGTGCGTCTCAGTGAAGCACCGAGTTTTGGACAACCAATTCACATTTATGACAAAATTTCCAAAGGCGCTGAGAGCTACATGATGTTGGCAGACGAAGTGATGGAACGAAATGGGTAAAAGGAGAGTAGAGGTATGAAAAAGGGCGGACTTGGAAAAAGTATCAAGGACGTAGGATTGGATGTGGGACTTGGAATCGGCGCATTGATTCCGGAATCCGCAGAAAATGCGGATGAACTAGTTCGTACGGTACGGCTGTCACAAATAGAACCGAATCCGGAGCAGCCACGTCACATTTTTGATACAGACAAGCTGGAGGCTCTGGCAGAATCTATCCGGCAGCACGGTGTGTTGCAGCCGATTGTAGTGAAAGAAAACGAAAATGGCTATTATATGATTATTGCCGGTGAGCGGCGGTGGCGCGCAGCAAAAAAAGCGGGACTGAAAGAAGCGCCGGTCATTGTACGTGAGTTTGATGAAAAGACTATTGCAGAGGTTTCATTGATTGAAAACCTGCAGCGAGAGGACTTGAATCCGCTAGAAGAAGCGTTGGGCTACCGCAAGCTGATTGATGAATATGACCTGACACAGGATGAAGTGAGCCGTATTGTGGGTAAAAGCCGCACGAATGTGACCAACATGTTGCGTATTTTGAATCTATCGGACGAAGTGAAACGACTGGTAGAACTGGGCGAACGGTCAGCAGGACATGCGCGGGCATTGTTGGGTATCACAGACGCGACGCAGCAGACGGAAGCCGCTATGATGGTGTTGGAAAAAGAACTGTCTGTCCGCCAGACGGAAAATTTGGTACGTGGCTGGGCAGATAAAAAAGCAGAAAAAGAAAAACCCAAAAAGAATTTGGCTGCATTGGAGTTGCAGGAAAAACTCAGCCAAAAACTGGGCACGAAAGTCCGTATTCAGGAGGGCAAACAAAAAGGAAAAATTGAAATAGAATTCTATGACAAAGAAAGTCTAAATAAAATCATTGCTTTGCTGGACCAATAAAGAGGAATAAAAAACCAAGGGGAAAACAAGAAAATAAAGGGAGGACAAAAATAATGCTAGATATCAAACGAATTCGGACAGATTATGAACACATTATAGACGTGATGAAGGTGCGCGGAGAAAGCGTAGGCGACATTGGAAAGGTTGTGGAGCTGGACAAAGAAAAACGCACACTGCTCAGCGAGACAGAGAAGCTCAAAGCAAAACAAAATGAAGTCAGCCGCAAAATACCTGCACTGAAAAAAGCGGGCGAGGACGTACAGCCTGTGTTTGAAGAGATGAAACAGATTTCTGAAAAAACGAAGGAAATCGACCAGAAAATCCGTGAGGTGGATGAGGAACTGCGCTATTTAATGATGTGTATTCCCAACATTCCGCACGAAAGCGTACCAGTGGGAGATTCAGATGAGGACAACGTGGAAATTCGCCGCGTGGGCGAACCGCGGCAGTTCCCCTATGAACCGTTGGCACACTGGGACATTGGAGAAAATCTTGATATTCTGGACTTTTCGCGTGGTGTGAAAACTTCCGGCGCACGATTCTCATTCTATAAAGGACTGGGTGCACGGCTGGAACGTGCTGTGATTAATTTCTATATGGACAGCCACAGCGAAAACGGCTATACTGAGGTGCTGCCGCCGTATCTGGTGCGTCGTGATTCCATGGAAGGCACAGGACAGCTTCCCAAATTTGAAGAAGACGCATTCAAAACAGCAGGCGAGGAATATTTTTTGATTCCGACAGCGGAGGTTCCGGTTACCAACATGTACCGGGAAGAAATTCTGGACGGCAACAAACTGCCACTGAAATATTGTGCATATTCCGCATGTTTCCGTGAGGAAGCAGGTTCTGCGGGACGTGATACCCGTGGATTGATTCGGCAGCACCAGTTCAACAAAGTGGAACTGGTGAAGTTTGTAAAGCCGGAAACCTCATATGATGAACTGGAAAAATTAACTAATGACGCAGAATTGATGCTGCAAAAACTAGGTTTGCCCTACCGCGTGGTGAATATTTGCACAGGCGATTTGGGTTTCACAGCGGCGAAAAAATTTGACATTGAAGTGTGGATGCCGAGTTATGGACGCTATGTGGAAATTTCCTCCTGTTCCAATTTTGAAGATTTCCAGGCACGCCGTGCCAACATCCGCTATAAAGATAACCCTAAGGACAAAGCGCAGTTTGTGCACACGATTAACGGTTCCGGTTTGGCAATCGGAAGAACTGTGGCGGCAATTCTGGAAAACTACCAGAATCCCGACGGGTCGGTGACAGTGCCGGAGGCGCTGCTACCATATATGCGTGTGGAGCGCATTACCAAAGGATAAATCTGGAGTTGTTTGAGTTTGCCACCCCAAGGTGTGCTCCGAATATATGTCTCCCCTGAAAATGTCCTCCGAATTTGTGTTTTACATAAATTCTCCCCCTTGATTTTTCTTGGGAGATATAAATTCTCCGCTTTTCGCCCACCGAATGTCGCTACGGATAATGTATCAACAAAAAATGTCCTCCGACCTTACTTCGAATATGTTCTCTCGTGAAAAATGTCCCTCGACTGCTGCCTATGGCAGCAGTCTCCTCCTTTATTTTTTCTCTGGTATATATTTTTTCAGTTGCCGTTTATCCGCTTTCTTTTACTTTTTGGAGGAAATACATGTGTCTTGGGAGTATAGTTTCCGCTTTTCACCCCAACCTTTACTTTTTCCATAGCATATATGCAAATCCCTCTTTTAAAAGAAGACATGACGACAAGGGAAATAGATAGAAACTCTTCGGTGCATATAAGCTTTCTCTTGAAACGTAAGGAAGCATAAAAGTGGGAGATATATAAAATATACAAAAAAGAACGGAAAATTTTGCACAAATATAAGAAATTTTCTCTTGACGAAAACAGGGGAAATATGGTACAATATTAAATATACTAAATTAGTATAAATTGGAAGTGATAGGATTGAAAATCACCCAGGAATGCGATTATGCCATTCGGATTGTGTTGATGTTGGCGAAGCTGGGCAGCGGTAAACGGATTGACGCAGGCAGCATTGCAGAGTTGCAACATATTCCACAGCGTTTCACAGTAAAGATTTTGCGTAAGCTGGTGCAGGGCAGTTTAGTGACGTCTTTCAAAGGCGCCAGAGGCGGCTATCAGCTTGGAAGGGAAGCAGAAGCTATCACACTGAAAGATGTCATGTGGGTCATAGATGGTCCGGTGGAAATCAACAAGTGCGTGAATGAAGAATATATATGCGGACGCAAGAAAAAACAGGATTGTCCTGTGCATTGTCAGCTGAAACGTATCAATGAGATGATTGGCAGAGAACTGGAAAAAATTAATTTTGCAGATTTAGCAGAGCTGGAAAAAGACACAGAAAAGTGAGGGAGCACAGGTAAAAGTGAGAGACAAGGCGAAAACGGACAGAGGGTATTGATGTTTGCTAAAAAAATGGAAGGAAAATCCCCACATAATTCCTTGCGTATTTTTATAGCGGATAGAAATAAAGTCTGTTGCTTTTGTCACAATATCCGCCGGTCTACCTGTGCTTCCTTAACATAAACATAATAAAAGAAAAGGGGTATGACAGAATGAAATATGTATGTCCAGTATGTGGTTATGTATCTGAAAATGGGATTCCGGAAAAATGTCCGCAGTGCGGCGCACCGGCAGAAAAATTCCGTCCGATGGACGAACAGCAGTCTTGGGCAGATGAACACGTTGTTGGTGTAGCGCAGGGTTCCAGCGATGATATCATGGAAGATTTGCGTGCAAACTTCAATGGAGAATGTACAGAAGTCGGTATGTATCTGGCAATGAGCCGCGTTGCAGACCGCGAAGGGTATCCGGAAATTGCGGAAGCGTTCAAACGCTATGCGTGGGAAGAAGCAGAACATGCTGCAAAATTTGCAGAACTGCTGGGTGAAGTAATCACCGATTCCACTAAGAAAAACCTGGAACTGCGTGCGGAAGCAGAAGGCGGTGCATGTGCAGGTAAAAAAGATTTGGCAACACGTGCAAAAGCAGCAAATCTGGATGCCATTCACGATACCGTGCATGAAATGTGCAAGGATGAAGCGCGGCACGGTGCAGGTTTTGCAGGTCTGCTGAAGAGATATTTCGGTTAATCGTATTTGCGATTCAGCGAATATGTTCTGAGAAAGCTTTCTAATGGGCTTTTGAAATGATAACAAGAACCACGATGATCTGATTCGGTAATCGTGGTTCTTTATTTATAAATAAGAAAAGGAGCAAAGTTTGCTTTGCTCCCATGAAGAAAATGCAAATGATTCAGATATCTTTTATGATTTCTTTGGCAATTTTAGCAAGTATTATGCTCATTTCTTCAAAAAGCGGCGTAGGAAGTTTTCTGGAAGGAATCGTTTCCAAAGAAAACACGCCTTTAAAGTGAATATCTTTCAATGCTTTTGCGAAATCGTCCCAATCAATAATGCCTGAATACGGCATTAAATGTAAATCCATACCCCATTGATTATCATGAACATGAAGTGTGCGAATTTCATCGCCCAATTCTCTTATGGCATTTCCCGGCGATAGATGCTGAAATACCGATACATGCCCTGTATCCAGACAGATTTTGAAATGGTCATCATCAACTGTTTGCACAAATTTTAAAATATCGGCGGGCGTTGAAAGAGAAAATTCAGGAAACGGCATATTTTCGAGGCAAATTGTAACGTCGTATTCCTTTGCTGTTTCCAACAGCTCACGCATAAATACAAGGTTCATATCCCATGTTTTTTGTGCATTCTCCGTATTGATATCTGTTCTTCCATAAGGCATAATTGGATGAATGACCCAATTCTTACAGCCGAGCAGCGCCGTTGCCTGAATGGATTTTTTCATTTTTTCCATTCTTTCATTTCTGTCCTCCTCGGAAGAATCTTTTGGAGGAGAACGCCAGGGACCGTGGACCTGAGAAATTTCAATTCCGGCGTCAAGCGCAAGCTCTTTTTCGTGCAAAAGCCGCGTATGTAATTCTTCGGGAGATGATGAATATATCCAAGAGTTTGTGTCTGCCATTTGATAATCTAAGCATGAATAGCCGTGTTCTTTTAACTTTTTATAAAGATTTTCTCCAAAACGGCCATAATCATCCCTCGCATATGTTATTGCTGAAATTCCGATTTTCATAATGAGCCTCCTTTTACAATTTATATTAATAAAACGACAGGACATAAAAATATTATAATTTTATTTACTGCAATTTTATTCTTGAGAAATGAGATAGGGAATTGTTATGGTAACTTTTGTACCGTTATCGGAGACGATATCAAGTGTATACTTTTCTCCGAAGAGCAGCATGATTCGGCTGTTAACATTGCAGAGTCCGATGTGATGCGGGTCCGGCAAATCCATTATCTCTAAATACTTCCGAAGTTCCCGGAGTTTTTCCGCCTCAATGCCATCTCCGTTATCCGCAATGACAAAAATCAGTTCGTCGTCCTTTCGGAAGGCACTAATTTGTATTTTTCCACGTCTGTCTGTCATTTGGTGAATGGCATGTTCAAAACAGTTTTCAATAATCGGCTGAAGCATAAATTTGGCGACTTTGCAGTTTGGGTTGATATCCTCTGCAACATTCCATTCGACGTCGAAACCGTCATAGTATTTGAGTTTTTCAATTTCAATATATTTATATGCAGCGTCCATTTCATCGTGGAAGCGTGCAAAATATTCATTGGAATTTAAGGCGTAGGAAAGAATGTCGGACAAAAGCGACACCATTTCCACAAGCTGGCTGTCGTGACCCAGCGCGTTTGACATTTCGATGTTAATGATATTGAGTGTATTAAACAGAAAATGCGGTGATATTTGTGATTGCAGCGCCAAAGTCTGCGATTTTTTCAGCATGGCGATTTTTTCAATTAACGAGTGTTCAAACTGCTCTTTATCCTTGATAATATTTTGAAGATTTCTCATGATATACATGGTTTCATCGGAATCTTCGGACAGGTCAGCCGAAAAACCTGTATTCTGTTGAAGCTGATAGACAATTTTACTGACGAACATATAGTTGTTCAACGCCAAAAATAGCGCAAGTGCAAATGACAAAATAATGGAAACCAAAATCAGCAAAGAGAGCAGAGTATACATCAAGGCTTTTGCATGAGATATGATTGCCGGATTGATCAATGAATAAAGAGTAAGATTGGGCAGAAACAGCGGCGATACAAGGCATGAATTGCTGTCGGCGCTGTGATCGTCACCGGACGGGAGCAAATCGGCGACATATTCCGGATTGTCTGAATAAATCAAATGATTTTCCGCGTCTGTCAGCGCCACATAAAATATCGGCTCGTCCTGAGAAGAGCGCAGCAATTCCTCCAGCTTAGCCAAATTGATATTAAAGGCAATCAAGCCATAGGAGTTTTTGCTGTAGGAAACACCGAAAGATATTGTTAAAAAACGACCATCCTTGTTCTCGGTTACGGCAGTGAAAGTTTCACTGTCCGCTTCCCGATAGGCTGCAAGCCAGCGCGGCGCAAGGGCATCTAAAGCGCCACAGTAGCGGTTGGAAAGGATATAATCATTATAACTGCTGTAAATATCAATAGAGTCTATTAATTCTGTGCTGTTCAGCATCTGGGACGTCATATCAATGATGACGCGCACATAGTTGTCCGTAGCGATGGCGGGCAACGTATTATTTTTTAACGTCATAAAGGTCTGAAAATCATTTGAGGAGCAAAGCTCTAAATATTTATTTTGAATATTCTCAAGAAGATTATTCACCCCCAAACAGGATTGCTGATGTGCTTGCTGCATATGTGTATAGTTGCTTTGAACAGCAGAGCGACCGTAGGTTCCGTATACCAGGATACAAATCAGCAGAAAGGGTATCATAATGCTCGGCAGCAAAAAGCGGAAATATTTAAAAAAATTACTTCCGAACCGGAAATGTTTTATCATTTGTATTGCGTGAACCATAGATTGCCGCATAGGAAATGCCCCCTCTGCCTTCGCATCATTATTCAATTTTTATTTTTGGATGATGGTATTCCGATATTGGCTCGGCGTCATATTATAATACTTTTTAAACAATTCATAATAATAGGCTTCACTTTTATATCCCAGCATTTCGCTGATTTCGGAAATGGGGATTTTCGGATTGTGCAAATATTCAATGGACCGGTCTATTTTCGTCCGGTTAAGGTAGTCGGTAAAACTCATCCCTGTTTTCTTTTTAAACAGTGTTCCAAGGTAAGCTGCATTAAAATGCATCACTTTTGCAATTTCGGAAAGCGTCAGCGGCTCGCTGATGTGTTCGCTAACATAATTCATGATTTTAGATATGGTGGGGTCATCGTTTGCCGGGCTGTTTTGGCGTTCGCTGAAAACCAGTTTGTCCAAGGAAGGCAAAAAGCGGATATGCTTGATTTGATTGTTCAGCCCGAGGTTTGAATGGATGCTTGCTGATATTTTTTGCAGAATAATATCAGCGGTTTCGCTAAAATCTAAAGCTGCGCCATAGCTGACGGCAAGCAGGTCTATATTATCATAAAGGTATCTTACGGCAATGATATAAGCGGAATCCAGCTCAAACGGAATCAGATTATCAATGGCGGTATAGAGCATATGTTTTTCGTGTTTCCAGGAGCGCTCTATAAAATGGTCATACTCGCTTAAATGCATTTGATAGAAAATGCATGGCTGTTTTGCAAGCGATACCGGCAGCTGTACTGCCAAAAGTTCCTCTTCAAGCGTTTGCACGTTTTCTATGTTCTGCATGACCAAACGCAAGAACAGATTGCGTATATCAGCATGTCTTGCAGGAGACAAAAAGGCAGAACGTTCTATTTTGGATTCCAAAGTGTTGATTCTCAAAGTTTTCACAATGTTTTTCAGGGTGTTAAACAGTTCGTCGTGTTTTACAGGCTTGAGCACGTAATCCGCTACATGCTGCTGCATAGCGGTTTTCGCAAATTCAAAATCCCGATATGCACTGATAATGACAAATTGTATCTGTGGATTCAATTTGTGGCATGCAGCGGCAAGTTCCAGTCCGTCCATGACAGGCATTTTAATATCGCTGATTACAATATCAACCTCATTTTTCTCTGTAAAAGAAAACGCCTCTTTTCCGTTAGAAAAGGTGCGAACCAGTTCAATGTCCAGCGTTTCCCATTCAATGAATTTACTTAGTTGTTCCCGAACGCGGGGTTCATCGTCAACGATTATCAGTTTGTACATAAGTCAACTCCATATCTGTGCGCTTTTTTTTTAGCATAGGAGTCCGCACGGCGTTCTATTCCTCCTGTGCTTTTTACTGTCTATCTTTATTTTAATACAGGAGAAACATTATTTCAATAATGAGAAGCAAATATCTATAATATCAGTAGTTTTAAATGGAATATGCGTATTGTAAGGAACAATAGCGGGGTGTATAATGAAATTAATAAAATAAAGTGGGAGATGAAGTAACTATGCGCCTCAACATAGCAGAAAAGACGGCAAGAGTAAAACCAACACACCCCTCCACCCGAGGAGCGTTACATAAAAACCAATTGCAGTTATACACGTTGCTGGCAGTGCCGATTCTTTTGGTGTTCGTTTTTTGCTACCTGCCGATGGTCGGTATTATTATTGCATTTAAGGATTACCGCTATAACACAGGAATATTCGGGAGCAAATGGTGCGGACTGAAAAATTTTGAGTTTTTCTTCAGGTCGGATGATTTCCTGAAAATCACATGGAACACCCTGTATTTAAACTTTTTATTTATCGCATTTGGTATATTTTTCGCCCTGGTGGTGGCGATATTGTTATATGACGTTAAAAAAAGGGCGGCGGTAAAAACGTTCCAGACCGTCCTGATTACGCCGTATTTCCTGTCGTGGGTTGTGGTATCCTATATGGTCTACGGTTTCCTAAGTCCGCAAAACGGACTTTTGAACAGCGTACTGCAATCTTTGGGAATGGAAACATATGATTGGTATTCAAAACCCGATGCATGGCCGGTGATTTTGGTTGTGCTGTCCATATGGAAGAATGTCGGCATGGACTCCGTTTTGTATTATGCCGCGCTGATGAGTATTGACGACAGCCTTTTTGAAGCGGCGGACCTGGATGGCGCCGGTAGGCTTCAAAAGATTTTACATATTACAATTCCTTCTCTGGTACCTATTATAATCATAACAGCGATTTTGAAAATCGGAAATATTTTCCGTGCAGATTTCGGTTTGTTCTATCAGATTACGCGTGACTCAGGCGCGCTGTATGATGTGACGGACGTTATTGATACCTATATTTTCAGAACCATGCGTACGGTGGGGAACATGGGTATGTCAACAGCGGTTGGTTTTTTGCAGGGTATTGTGGGGATGGTTATGGTGATACTGACAAACAAACTCAGCAAACGTATCGATCCGGATGCGGGACTGTTTTAAGGAGGTGGCGTGATGAAAAAAACAAAGAATCTGTCTCAAATCGTATTAATTGCAATTTTTGTCCTTTTATGCGTCGTCTTTTTGGTGCCGTTCCTGCTGGTGCTCAGCGTGTCGTTCTCCAATGAAATAGACGTTATGAACTACGGCTACAGCATGATACCAAAGCATTTTGATACTGCGGCATACAGATATGTTTTCAAAAATGCCAAAACGGTGCTGGACGCCTATGCAGTGACCTTTGGGTTTTCAAGTTTGACCATGGTGCTGTCGGTGCTGGTGATGGCAATGGCGGCATATCCGCTCAGCAGAAGTTATCTGCGCGGCAGAAAAGGAATTTCATTTTACTTCTATTTTACCATGCTGTTTTCAGGCGGAATGGTGCCGAGCTATATTTTGATTACTCAATACCTGCACCTGGGCAACTCATTTTGGGTATATGTGCTGCCGTCACTGGTCAATGTGTGGTATGTATTCATGATGCGAACGTTCTTTTCCGGCACGCCGGAGGAAATTTATGAATCTGCGCTGATTGACGGAGCAAATGAATATACCATTCTGTTCCGTATTGTTTTACCGATTTCAAAACCTGTGATTGCAACCATTGCGCTGTTTATGTTCCTTGCAAAATGGAACGACTGGATGACGGCGCTGCTTTATATTGACAACCAGCGGCTGGTCAGCCTGCAATATCTTTTGCAGAGAATTCTGAAAAATATCGAACTGCTTCAGAATATGCAGGTGGGCAGTATAGAATCGCAGGCGGCTGCAGATATTCCGGCGGAAACTGTCCGCATGGCAATGGCGATTGTCGTTGCGGGTCCCGCGCTGATTGTCTTCCCCTTCTTCCAGAAATATTTTGTCAAGGGGCTGACGGTTGGCTCGGTCAAAGGATAAAAACGTACAGTTTATAGAGGAAAATTTCATTTTAGCATAAATATCAGGAAAATCCAAAAAAGAAAGGAAGAGAGAAATGAAAAAGAAAACACGGGTACTCATTGGGGCGCTTGCTATGGCGCTGGCGGCGACATCACTTGCCGGCTGCGGAAATGGCGGAGAAACGAAGGACGGGGAGATTACATCCTTAACATGGTATGCTCCCGGGGATGCACAGTCAGACCAAGCTGCTGTGATGGAAAAGGTAAACGAGCAGCTTGCGGAAAAAATAGGTGCGAAAGTGGATTTGATTTTTGTTGACGTGGGAGCGTTTGAAGAACGCATGAGAATGAAGATGGCGGCGGGAGAAGCGTTTGATGTGTCCTTTGTGGGCTATTGCAATCCCTATGACGCAGTCGTCAAAAACGGCGGCCTCTATCCGCTGGAAAAATTGATAGACGAAGATGCGCCTAAGCTGAAAGAATCGGTTCCGGACTATCTGTGGCAGGCGGTTCGCGCCGATGATGATATTTTTGCTGTGCCAAACGAACAGACCATGGCGGCGTGCCGTGGTGCGTTTCTCAAAAAAGATTTGGTTGAAAAATATCATTTTGACACAAGCAAAATCAAAGGCATGGACGATTTGGAAGAATTCCTGGCACTGGTGAAACAGAACGACTCGGATCTCTATCCGCTGCAGGTAAAAGCGGGTCCGTGGATGTGGGCCGATATGGAATATGAAGAGATTACAAGCGGCTTGACAGACCTTGCCATTCGCATCGGAGACGATTCTCTTCAGGTGGTTGATATCTATGAAACACCGGAATATCAGCATGGTTTAAAGAAACTCCGCGAATGGTTTGAAAAAGGCTATATCAGACCCGACATTGCCAGCATGACCGGCGACACCACAGAAGTCAGCGCAGGAAAATATGCTGTCACGCTGGGAACGACAAAACCGGGCGCTGAGGCAGAGATTTTTAACCGTTATGGCTATGAAGTGGAAATGGTTGAAATTATTCCGCCCTATCTGAAAACAGAGGCAACCAAGGCGACAATGACCGGCATCGGTGCAAAATCCAAAAATCCGAAAAAGGCGATTGAACTCATTGAGCTCGTCAACACAGACAAAGAATTCTATAATACGATTTGCTTCGGTATCGAAGGAAAACACTATGAAAAACAGCAGGACGGCAAAGCAAAAATAATTGCCAACAGCGGCTGGGACAATGGTTCAGGTGCATGGAAATTCGGCAACCAGTTCAACGCAATACTGCTGGACGGTCAGCAGGACGATCTTTGGGAAGCAACTAAAAAACAGAACGATGATGCTGCCAAATCTTTGGTGCTTGGGTTTACGTTCGACACAGACCCTGTTGTGAACTATATGTCACAGATTGCGACCGTGACGCAGAAATATAAAGTGCGGAACACCGGCGCAGAGGACCCTGCAAACTATTGGGATACCTACCTTGCGGAGCTGAAAACAGCAGGGCGCGATGAAGTGAAAGCGGAACTACAAAGACAGCTGGACGAATTCAAAAAGAACAGATAAACAGTTAAAAAATTCTCTCAGGCAGAGGGCTTGGCTTTCCCCGCCTGAGAGAATCTGTCCTTTCCATAAAGGCGTGTATACGCCCGGAGAAGAAGAAAAGATAGGTGTGAAAAAATGAAAAAACGTTTTTTGGGAATTTTCCTAGCCGCTATGATGTTTGCGGGCATGACGCATATAACAGCAGCGGCGGACAACATCAGTATCACCCACTGGAACGCGACCACCTCCGTGTTTGTCGCGCAGCTGGACGGAGAATTGTCGGGAGACGTCGCAGTAACAATCGGTGGCGAAGCGGCGGCTGTACAGACAGCAAATGACGGCGGCAAGACAAACATTACGGCAACCCTAAGCACAAAACTTGCGCTGGATACGTGGTATACAGCGGAAATCACAGCGGACGGCAACTCCGTCTGTGCGAAAGAATTTCAGCTAAAGACATTGCTGAACGATAATTTTGACGGATTCACCGAGAGTACAAGCGGAGAGTTGAGAAAAGTATATCCGGTAAGCGATGGGAGTTATTCCATTGTATACGGAGCAGAAGGCGGCAAGCTGAGAATCGTCTATATTCCAAACGGAACAAACAATATGGCGGTCGGCACAACGCGCAGCGATTTCACAACCACGCAGGCGGACTGGCAGGACTATACATTGGAATTGGACTACTCGGCAGATGAACAATATGTCAACGGAGCCAGAACATATTATCCGGCGCAGCATGTACGAATCGGCATAGAGGTGCCGGCGGACACAGCTTTTGACCGAAAGGTGGAAGGCAGCATCAATGCCGGTATTGATAACACATTGAACAAGGCGGCTGCATCGCTTACGATTGACGGCGATGGTACAGGCGTAAGAACCTTTACATATGGTTCAAGAGCGGTAGCGGGCGCGCAGGATAAAGAATTGACGGCGGCGAGTGCGGCGGCAGCGCCAATCAATCTCCAGATTGGTATGAAGGACGGAAAGCTGATTTCTTTAGCGAACGGCAAGGTGCTTGCCAACACAGCGATTCCGAGCACTGTTACCACAAGAGGCGGCGGATTTGTATTGACCAGCCGTTCAGACGCCAACGGCAGCGGCGGAACCATGACGCATAGCTTGTATGACAACATTAAGGTCTATAAGGCAGTGGAAAAAAACGGCGTGCTAGGCTACGCAAAAAACATCACCTTTGCCGAAGAAGGTGGCAGAACGACAGTCAGCGGGACGTTGGAGGTGCTGAACCAAACCGAATCGGCAAAACCGGTCACGGTGATTGCGGCATTATATAATGCGGAAAACCGCATGACCGCTTTGCGGGTATTGGAGGAGTTTAACGGGCTGACGGCGGGCGAGAGCCGTACCCAAACTTTTTCGTTTGGCGCCGAAGGGACGGACACAAACAGGCTATACCTTTACCTGCTGGACGATTTGACAGGTTTAACACTGTATGGCGAACCAATTACGGTATTAAAATAGAAATGAGGTGCCGAAATGAAACGAAATATTAACAAAAAACTGTTGTCTATTGTTTTAGCAGCCATGATGTGCATGATGAATATCGGTGCATTTGCAGCGGATTTAAGTGTCACCAGCTGGAACGCGACGACTTCTGTGTTCACTGCACAGCTGAGCGGCGAAGCCTCAGACGCCCAAGTGACAATCGGCGGCAAAGCGGCAACGGTAGAAACAGTAAATGCGGACGGCAAAACGACTGTTACGGCATATCCTAGCGAAAAACTCGCATTGGATACCTTCTATCCTGTGAAGGTAACGGCGGGCGGAAGTACAATCTGTGAAAAAGAAATCAAATTGCAGACATTGCTGAATGATGATTTTGACGAGTTCACCGAGAAGACAAGCGGAGACTTGAGAAAAGTATATAATCGGAGCGAAAGCGGTTATGCCACTGTATACGGAACAGAAAACGGCAAACTGAGAATTGTCTATATTCCAAACGGAACAAACAATATGGCGGTCGGTACGATACGCAGCGATTTCACAACCACGCAGGCGGACTGGCAGGACTATACATTGGAATTGGACTACTCGGCGGATGAACAATATGTCAACGGAGACAGAACGTATTATCCGGCGCAGCACGTGCGAATCGGCATAGAAGTGCCGGCGGATACGGAATTTGGTCGTGCGACCGCTGGCAGCATTAATGCCGGTATTGATAACACATTGAACAAGGCGGCTGCATCGCTTACGATTGACGGCGATGGTGC
>CATIYX010000189.1 GCA_949739095.1 uncultured Clostridia bacterium
GGTATTATGTTTGGAATGCTGTCTTGGGTTATTTTGAAAATCTGCACAGGCAAAATCAAAGACATTAAACCTGTTATGTGGATTTCAACTGCATTATTTGCACTGTATTTTGTATTGAAATTTATAGGAATTATTGCGTAATTGAAGGGTCGTTTTTAGTTTATGGGAAACGTATATGAAATGAAGATTGCGGGCGTGACGCGCAAGCTGCCGCTGTGCCCGCTGAATGATGAACTGCAAATTGGCGCGTTTGTGATGTTTGGCGATGTGGAACTGACGGTGGCGTGCGGGGCTGCATTGCTGGAAAAAGCGCCGGCGTTTGACGTGATTTTAACGGCGGAAGCCAAAGGGATTCCGCTTGCCTATGAAATGGCGCGTCAGGCGGATTGCTGCCGCTACGTGGTAGCGCGCAAGGTGCCGAAACTGTATATGCGCAACATCTTTTCACGCGAAGTCAAGTCCATCACCACCGAAGCGTCGCAGGAACTGTTTTTGGACGGTGAGGAAGCGGATTTAATGAACGGGCGGCGTGTGCTGATTGTAGATGATGTGATTAGCACAGGTGAATCGCTGGAAGCCGTGGAATACCTTGCACGTCAGGCGGGCGCACAGATTGTGGGTCGTATGGCGGTGCTGGCGGAAGGCGATGCGCGCGGACGGGACGATATTGTCACGCTGGGCGATTTGCCGCTGTTTGATAAGGACGGCAATCCGCTGGACTAGGCAAACGGAACCCGTTTGACAAAGCGTTTTGAATGAATGAATAACATAAAAAAAGAACCTCTTGTGCGTCTGCACAAGAGGTTCTTTTTTTGCTTTAACTCAAGTGAATATAAAAAAACAGCCGGTCTGCCTGAGCAGTGGCTGTTTAGAGGGATACGGTACCGATAACCCGGGCGCATTTCAATCCACGCGCCGTTTTGGCGCGGCTACCGATATTGACAAAATGAAAATCGAGGAGCAATTTTAATCCACGTGACCCTTGTGGTCGCGGCTCGGCTGAAATCGTAACATTGATATGAGCGTCAAAATTTCAATTCACGTCCCTATCTGAGGACGGCAGCTTGTGTATAGA
>CATIYX010000190.1 GCA_949739095.1 uncultured Clostridia bacterium
CCATAATAAATGATGTAATTGAAGTAAAAAAGGGCGTGTATTTGCACAAAACTTAAACAAATACAGTTAAGAGCAACAAAGAACACGCCGAGTTCGAGTGATGAAATGGGATTTTGGTGGGAGTGTTTGAGCGTGTATCCGACGAAAAAGGTGGGTAAGGTTACATTTGGAACAGAACTAAAAACTATGATTTTAAAGGAGAATAATGATGAGTATAAGTGATATGTATAATGTTTATTTACAACAAACAAATGATAGTAGCAATAATGGATATGATGACCATACTGATTATGGAAGAGATTATGATGACCATTCTGATTGGTGTAGAGATAACCATAGTGATTGGGGAAGAGATTATGATGATTACTCTGACTGGTGTAGAGATTCAGGAAGGGATTATGATGACCATTCTGACTGGAGTAGAGACTCCCATTCTGATTGGGGATATGGAGATGACCATGATGATTCACATGATGACTATGATGATGAATCACATACAGATGAAAGCCATGATGACTACGATGACGAATCACATACAGATGAAAAACATGATGATAGTCATGATGATTATGATGATGAGTCACATGATGATGAGTCACATACGGATTATCATAATGATAGCTATTAATATTTAGGAGAAGTCGGTATGGGATTGAATTTAAAGAAAATTAACTTACTTGTTATGCCTACGGATATTTGTAACATGAATTGTATATATTGTTTTCACTCTGCTCATCATGAAAAAAGAGGAAAAATGAGTTTTGAAACATTAAAAAGGTTGTATGATATAACATGTTCTGAGTATTCTGAAGTTACTATTATATGGCATGGCGGAGAACCACTGGTAATGGGGCTTGATTTCTATAGTAAAGCAATAGAAATGCAGAAGGATTATAAGGTTATCATAAGAAATCGCATGCAAAGTAATTTGACATTATTATCAGATGATCTGTCTAAATTTCTCTGCAACAATAATATTGGGATAGGAACATCGTTTGATGGTTGTACAAATGATTTAACAAGAGGATTTTCTCAAGAAATTCTTGAAGGAAGAAATAAAATTTTAAAAAATGGAAAACAGTGCGGGTTTATAATGGTTGTTTCAAATAAAAATATTGATAATCTTATTGAAAGTTATCATTTTTTTAAACGTATATGTGCCAATTATACAATTAATATGTATGTTTCCGATGGAAATCAAAAGGACGATATATTGAAACTAAATCCCAGACAAACAATAGAAAGGATTAAAGAACTATTTGACTATTGGATTTATGATAAAGAGTGTAATATACATATTGATTATTTTGAAAGGATTATAAATTTTTTGATTACAGGCGAAAAGAGCGTATGTAAATATAATTCTTGTTTGGGGAAATGGGTAGGAATAAGATATAATGGAGATATTGTACCTTGTAATAGATACTTTCCAGACAAGTATTGTTATGGAAATGTATGGGATTATAATAATTTATCTTCTGCCTTTGAGAGTAATGGTTTTGAAAAATTATTATTGGATGCTATTACAAGACGCGAAAAGTGCAAACAATGTATTGCTTTTCCTCTTTGTTCGGGAGGATGTAATAATGTGGCTCTTAATGAAAATGGTGTTGATGAAAATGGTGGAGATAGTTGTGTGATTTTTAAGGAAATATATAAATATGTTATAGAAAAATCTATTAAGTGTATGAGACTAATCAAGGAAGATAATAAATATAATCCAATTTTTATTTCTATAATAAAGAAAAGAAATAAATTGGGAAAAGATTTTCATTATGATGTTTATTTAAATATACAGTAGCGGTAAATATTGTGATTATATACAATGTGATATAGTTGAAAATATAAAAGAAATTAGTGTTAGCCCCCAAATGGGTTGACGGTTATTTTCTGTAGTCCATGTGTTAATAATGGTATTTTTATATTAAGGTTGACAAAACTAATAAAATCTGATATTATCTAATAAAATTAAATAATGGAGGCTGAGATATGGCGAAAATGACAGATAAGCATAAAATGATGGCATATATTTTGAATAAAGAAATGGGCTATACACAGGCTGCAATTGCCCAATTGATGAAAGTGTCGCAATCTACAGTTGCGAATATGTGTAAAGAGGTTGCTTTTCGGGTTACAATTAGTAATTTGGAAAAGGAGTTACAGGAGGCAAGAAGATTTATTCAGGAAAAGGGATTACTTCCTTCTGAACCACAGTTATATTTAGAATAAAAGGCTATTATTTATAGTTAAATAGCAGGTGTTATCATTAGAGATAACAAAATGATAGCACTTGCTCATGTGGGTAGAATAATATGGATATATCAAATGTATTTAAAAGATTTATATGTTAGGAAATGATTTTTAATACAATTAGTTAATGCTTGATAAGTCCGTATTATTATGATTTGAACACAATAAGTATTGCTAATAATGACAGAGAGCATATCGATGCTGATAAATATTTGATAATGTGATAAAGAAATTTTAACGGAGGTATTTGTTATGGGGAAAAAGAAAAATAGCATTGTTCTATCAACAGCTAGTAATGTGTCGTTAGCTGATCAACTTCTTTCTGGCGAACGCAAAGGGATATTTGAACAAGGTTATGATAAACTTGGTCGACCTTTTCAAAAGAAACTTGACGATAAAGGGTTTTATACAAAAGAAGAAATTTTAAAAGACGGGACTCCTAAGCTTACAATAAAGAAAATAAAATCGAAAAAGGGATAGTGAGTTATTCTAATAAATGCGTGGCAACATTTTGGCAACAGAAAATCAGCAAGCCATAATAAATGTTGTAATTGAAGTAAAAAAGGGCGTGTATTTGCATAAAACTTAAACAAAAATAGTTAATAGAAACGAAGAGTACGCCGAGTGAGGATCATCAAAAAATTATTTGAACTGCCCCAATTTGTACAGAAAGTATAAATTGGGGCAGTTCATCTGTCTAAGTAAATTTTCTTTAATTTTCTTGCAAAATATCTTGAAGCGCTGTTTGAAGTTCTTTCCGTAATAGCTTCATTCTTGTTTGTGACAGATGCAGAATATCCATAATCTCTTCAAAATCATATCCTTGTTTGATTAACAGATACATGTCGTTTGCAGTGGCTGAAACCTGATGGGAGACGGCTACGTTCATATCAACATCATCCAGTGCACGTATTGCTTTTGGGTCATCAAAGATATCGTAGGATGAGCCATCAACGGTTCGCTGTTCTAAGGAATATATCTCTTGATAGGCAGCAGCATATTGTTTGATACTACTTTCCAAATGATTTTTAACAAAGTTGGTGGAGAATATCCTGAATTTGTGTAAGTTTGGCTTATATTGCAGCACTGCCTGCAAAAAACCTTTCTGAGCAATCCCAAGACGGTCTTCTTTGGGAATTGTTCTAGCATATTTTCGGTATAGATTCAGCAGTTCACCATGATATATGCGTAAGTTTTTGCATGGAGTCGCAGGAACGCACTGAGAAGCTATCTGTTTTGGAAGCGTTTTGAATATCTGCAATCAGGTTGTTTTCCGCTTCGTTTATCAAAACTGCAGTCCATATATTGGATTTTGCGTCATAGCGGTTCAATTCAAAGATACAGGGAAATGGGATGCCACATTCATACATGCTGGTTGTTAAGGCGGCATTTGACTTTCGGCGGGCAGTAGATATTTCGTCTTTCAATGTACTTTTGCATACATAGAGTTCCAGACAATTTTTTGCTGCCGCAAGTCCCAAGTTGATATATTGGGGTAATGTCTGTTTGGCAGCATCGCTAAAGTAAAATTTTCCATCATCGTCAAAATAAATTTCTGATTTCTTAGAATTTACTCCATTTTTAAACCAGATGATAGTTGCATTTTTCATATTGTGCCTCTTATAGTTTTGTATATTTTTCAAGGATACTATATCACATTATGGAAGGAAAGTATAATGAATATGACTGTCATGTCATATTAGACAAAAAATAATAGAACGATTGATTTCATACATCCCATTTTAGGTAATATTTTCTCGTAAAACATTTCCTAAGATGCCAAATAATATGTAAGAAAAAGCGGATAGTGTTAAATAGTGCAGGTATGGTTTAAAAATTGATACTTGGCACAGAAAGGCGGTTGGAGTACAATAGAATAGGGATATGTATAAGTGATGGTGAGCGTATGGGACAAGGAATTTGGTAGAAGAGGATATATTTATGAAGAGAAACAGTAAAAAGATAGGTCTTATGTATATATGGATGCTTACTTATATGTGTGCAATGTTGGTGCCAGTTTGTGTTAATTTTATTTCATATAGTAACTTTTCTACAAAATTTGAGCAGGAAATTCAAAGCTATAATAATTTGTTGACAGAAAAAGTGCGAAGTGAATTTGACGAGCGGATTACCAATTATGTTCATTTTATCTTTGCACTGGAAGAGGATGCGAGATTTCGTACCATTGCAGCATATCCGGAAAATATGAATAATAGTCAGTGGGCGGAAGTGAATGATTTTGTGCATGACAGATTACGGCAATATGCAGGGCAAATTCCGCAGGATTTTAATATTATTTTAAAAAAATCAGGATTGGTGTTGAAAACGAATTATATTTCCAGCGGGAAAGTGGCATACCAAGTATGGGGAATGCCTTATGCAAAAACATACTCTGAGTGGATTGCAAAAGTAAACGGCAAATATAAATATGATTTCCAGCTTGATGAGGAATATCGTTTTGTCTGCTGCCATACACTGTTTCCCGGAACCGAGTATGAAGTGACGCTTATTGCCACATTGGCGGATAAAGATATTTTGGATTTTGAAAAGAGTTTTAGCATGGAACAGGGACGTTCTTTGGCAATCTGCGCACGGAGCGAAAAGACAAAAATCGTTTTGGATGGCACAGAGTTGGAATTAAATTTCATGGAAAACAACAATGTTTCTGGTCATATTGTGCTTCAAAATGCAGATAGGTCAAAATATATTGCAATGTATGCAAAAAGTGCAATTATGGATTTAAACTATGTTATCATTACAGAAGATACTTTCTTTTACCAAGTGCAACAGCAGATGCGCAATGTTTGGCTGCTGACGATTCTTGCGAGTGTGATAGTTGGCATTGTATTTGCGATATTGTTTTCCTATTATAATTATGCACCACTACGCAAAATTGTAAAAATGTTTGGAAAACCCAAAGGAAAAAATGAGTATCAATATATCGAAACACTGTTGCACCAGATGCAGTATTCACAGGCAAAATCAAAAAACGAAAGGCTGCTTGCGGAATATTTGGTGAGGTCTACCTATACGTCATATATGGAAGAACAGCTTAAAACAAACTATGGGATTGATGATGAAACCGATTTAATGGTTACCGTTATCTTTTTTCAGGATATTACCAAGTTTATATCAGAGGGGAATGTGGAACGCGATTTTGAAGCGATGTGTTTTGCTGTGGAAAATGTGTTTAGCGAAATGATGACACAAGATGGTTGCAGAGTGAATATGACGTCAACAAAAGGCGCTGTTAATGCCGTGATTTGTGTAGAAGATAAAAAGCTGGTGCATGAACGGTTGGAACAGTTTGTAGAATTTTTGGAAGAACAGCTTCATATTTCGTGTTTTGTTGTATGTGGAGAATGTCTCAAAGGCGGAAAAAATATTTCGGAGTCCTACCGGCAGGCAATGGGGGTGTTGGATTATATGCTTTTTGTGGATGACAGCGATGCTATTGGCATATATGATGTAAAAGAATCTGCATTATATGAAAAATATACGAAAAAAGTGGAACAGAAGATTTTGTTAGCGGTGATTGAAAATGAGCCTGAAAAGGTGAAGCTAGCGATTGATGAACTGTTCCGCTGTGGTCCTGCCAAACCTAAGCTATCAGAAGTGCAAATGATTCTAAAAACCATCACAGAAGCAATTATTGCGAAGCTAAAAGAGCAGGAAAAAAACAGGAAGGTTGATTTTGGTGAATTGCAGGAAGGGATGAGAAGCAGTTCACTAGAGGAATATTATGAACATTTGACAGAGTTTATGGATATGCATTACGAAAACGAAGAACATACGCAAGAGAAAAACTTTTTCAGACAAATTCAAGACTATGTAGATCAGAATATTTCCGACCCGAATTTGACAAATGGCAAAATTGCAGAGAATTTTAACATCAGCGAGGTCTATTTGTCGCGGTATTTTAAAAGCAATTATTCTGATGGTCTGTTGAATTATATCACCAAGAGTCGTGTGGAAATTGCAAAAAAGATTTTAAGAACGACAGAAAAGACAGTAAATGAAATTGCGGAAGAAGCAGGATTTGCAAACAGCCTGGCATTGCTTCGGGCGTTTAAAAAACATGAAGGCGTCACACCGACACAATTCAGAGAACTGCATAAATAACAGTAAATATACGCGTGAATAGAATCATAGAAAGAAAGGACTGCATGTTTTCCAACCAAAATGGACATGCGGTCCTTTCTTTTATAAGATGAGTAAAAACGAATATCATGTTTAAATATTCCAAATATAAAATTCCATAAATCCGCATTTTTCCTGATATTTAGTAAAAGGTTAAATATTGATAGCGCGGGTTAAGGATTGTCAGTTGACGGAAAGGGAGAAGTGGATTTATACTGGAACCATAGGAAGCGACAGATAAGAATACTAGAAAAAGAAATGGAGGAGAATTTTATGAAAAAAAGAATCATCAGCTTTTTACTGCTGTTGGCGTTACTGTGCAGTTTGAGTACCGTGTGTGCAGAAGAAACAACACAAACAATGACGCCTTTTATCAGCGTAACACACGATGATGGAAATGCATCGCGTATCACGTCAACAGACGCTACGCAGCCGGTCTCTTTGGGTAGCAAAGGATATATCAGGCGGCAGATTACCGTGTTGGATCTTTCCCAAATAAATGTGCCGGAGGGCATGATGTTGGACGAAGTGACCTATTCTTTGTATTGCACAGTGAATTTTGAAGTTGTAGATACAACGCTGGGTATTTATGCACTGGATTTGTCAAGTATTGATTTTAGTGCTACAAGGCTGACGCAGGAGAATGTTCCGGAAAATGGAGAACTGATTGCTAGTTTTGCTATGCCGGCACGTCAAAACGATGCGGAACAATATAATCAATATATGGATTTTGACTTGAGCGCATATGTGAAAGCGGCGATAGCGGAAGAAAAACAATATGTTGGTTTTGCGGTTGTGCAAACAAGCAGATGTCAAAAAGGTGGCATGTATGTTGGTACGACCTATCATGAGAATCCGCCGAAAGTAACATTCGGGTTTCGGGAGCGCGGTGTGAGCGTAAAAAGCCGTAGTGTTTTAGGCGAAACAGATGGAGTACAGGATATGGAAAAAACGGTTGCCCCATGGATTAGTGTTACGCACGATGATGGAAACGAAGGGCGTTTCACTGATACCGATATCAAGCAGCCGATATCTATGGGTAGCAAAGGATATACCAGACAACAGATTACCGTGCTGGATTTATCTACATTAGGCATCCCGGAAGGTACTTCACTGGAAGAAGCGGTCTACTCACTGTATTGCCGTATCAATTTTGAAGCTGTAGACACTGTACTTGGTGTTTATGAATTGGATCTTTCGGGCGTTGATTTGAGCGATGGATTAAAATATGCAGATGTTCCGGCGCGGGGGAACCAGATTGCCAGTTTTAACATGCCGGCACGGCAGGGGAGTGAGAGCTATAACAGATATATGGATTTTGACTTGACGGAATACATCAATGCAGCCATAGCGGCGGGGAAACAATATGCAGGCTTTGCGATGATACAAACAAGTAGATGCTCAAAAGGCGGTATGGAAGTTGAAACGATTTATGGTACTAATACGCCCAAGCTGTCTTTGAAATATCAAGAAGTAGTATCAGGAAAAGCAGAACAAAACACTTTGAGCGAAGGCGAGTTGGAATACAACGTGACGCTACTGAATGAAACAAATGAAACAAAACAAGTGCGACTCATGTGGGCGGAAGTGCAAGGAAATGTTTGTACCAAAGTGGTTGCGGGAGAAGTCGTTTCATTGGAAGCAAATACGGAACAGACGTTAACTTTAACGCAGGCAGTGACAGATACGAACAGTATAGTACGTTTTTTTGCCGTAGAGGATATCGGCACAGTGATACGGCCACTCATAAATGAAAAATATGAACTGACGAAAGATGGATGGAAATAGGAGGGAATGGAAATGAAACGAATCATATGTTTAGTCCTTGCGCTGTGTATGCTTTGTATGGCGGGATGTACAAATCAGGAAAAACAAAAAGAAGCAGGGAGCACAAATCAGAAGTTGACTTATTGGGTGGGAATGAACAGCTCTCAACTTACCACCATATCGAATTATGCAGAACTGCCGATGTATCAAAAATTAAGTGAAGAAACGGGTGTTGAAGTAGAATTTATGCATCCGCCGACAGGGCAGGAAGCAGAACAATATAATTTGCTAATTGCCTCCGGCGATTATCCGGACATGATTGAACGGGGCTGGTCGACTGATGCAGGTGGTCCGGGGAAAGCAGTAGCGGACGGCATTGTTTTACCGCTGGATGATGCGATTAAAAATTATGCGCCGAACTATCAGGAGCTGCTGGAAAATAATCACGAATTGAAAAAAGCATTTTCCACAGATGATGGTCAGATTTTTGCCTTCGGTGGTATTACCGTTATGCCGAAACTGAATCCGGGCGGATACTTCATTCGCAAGGACTGGTTGGAGAAACTCGGTATGGAGGCGCCAAAAAGCATCGAGGATTGGGAAGCCTATTTTGAAGGCTGTAAAACGCAGCTTGGCATAGAAACGCCGTTTTCGACAGATTCCTATCGTATGAACTATGCAAAGTTATTCTCGGAAAGCTTTGGTATTGGCAGCAAATACTATATTGACGCAGCGGGAGAAGTGAAATATGCGCCTATGCAACCGGAATTTAAGGAATATCTCACGCTGATGAACAGTTGGTTTGAAAAAGGATATTTGGACAAAGGAATCTTTTCAAATGATGCCAATATGGTAGAATCTAAAATCCTCAATTCCATGACAGGGTCCTTTTACGGCTTTATTGGCAGTACGTTCGGCAAACTTTTAGCTGCAGCGCCGGACGAACAGTTCCAGTTAATGGCGGTGGAAAGTCCTTCTCTAAAAAGCGGAGAAGCGGCGCAGCTTTACGTTACTAAACCCTATGGATTTGATGCATCGGCAGATATGACATATAGTCTGACGAATACCACCGCATTTTCCACGAAAAACAAGGATTTGGAAAAATCGGCGAAATTTATGGACTATTTGTATACAGAAGAAGGACGGAAGCTGAAAAACTTTGGTGTGCAGGACGTCAGCTACACCATGGTAGGGGATAAACCAACCTATACGGAAGAAATTTCAAACAATGCAGAAGGACGTTCCATGAATGAAATGATTGGAAAATATTGCAGAGCAACCTACCCCAATCCTGGGTTTGGCGACGACCCTTATTATATTGAACAGTATTATAAATATCCGCAGCAGCTAGAGGCTGTAGATATTTTCGCAGCCAATCTGGACCATGCAGTTGCATTCGACATGCCACCGGTGACACCGCTGGCAGAGGAGGTAACAGAAATGTCTACCCTGCAGGCAACTATTGACACTTATCAAGAAGAAATGTTTGCAAAATTCATCATGGGAACAGAATCGCTTGATAATTTTGATAAATATGTGGCGACGCTGAAATCCATGAACATTGACCGCATTTTAGAGATTTATAAAAATGCAATGCAACGTTATGAAGCGCGGTAAGAGATTGGCTTTGATAAAAGAGCGGTTTTAGAAAAATGAAAGGAAGAAAAAACTGTGTATGAATTGAGAGCAAGGAATGTGCTGCCGAACAAAAAGCACAAAGCGAGCATTTTAAAAGATTTACGGCGCGATGTATGGATTTATGTGCTTGCTGCGGTAGTGCTTGCGTATTACATATTGTTTCACTATTTACCAATGTATGGAGCAGTCATCGCCTTTAAAGAATATGATGTCGCAAAAGGCATTATGGGAAGTCCATGGGTGGGGCTGAAAAATTTTAAAGATTTTTTTAACGATTACTATTTTGTACGCTTGCTGCGCAACACCTTATTGCTCAGTGTATATAACCTGTTGTGGTCTTTTCCGGCGACCATTTTGTTTGCACTGCTGCTCAATGAAATCCGGCAGGAAAAATTCAAAAAGGTGGTGCAAACCGTCACCTATCTGCCACATTTCATTTCCACCATTGTGGTATGTGGTATGTTGATTGACTTTTTGGCAGATGACGGATTGATTACGCAAATTGTGAAGTTGTTTGGCGGAGAGGGCAAATATTATCTGAACTATCCACAATATTTCCGCACGATTTATGTTTCCTCCGGTATTTGGCAGAGCATTGGCTGGGGCAGCATTATTTATCTGGCGGCGCTGTCAGGAATTGACACGGAGTTATATGAAGCGGCAACCATTGATGGCGCGGGGCGGCTGCGACAGACGTGGCACATCACATTAACAGGGCTGCTGCCCACCATTGTGACACTGTTGATTTTGGAAATTGGTAAACTCATGAATTTGGGATATGAAAAAATAATATTGCTCTACAACGGCAATACCTATGAGACAGCGGACGTTATTTCTACCTATGTTTACCGGCTGGGGTTAGGAGCGTCAAGGCGGTATAGCTATACGACGGCAATTGGACTGTTTAACAGTCTTATTAACTTAATTCTGCTAGTCAGCGCAAACAAAATCAGCAAACGGCTAACGGATAACAGCCTGTGGTAAGGGGGAGGAAATCGTCATGAAGGTGAAAGAAAGTATAGGCAGAAGAATTTTTTGTAAGGTAAATATCTTTATCATGATTGGCATGATAGTGATTACGGCATATCCGCTGATTCATGTATTGTTTGCATCGCTGAGCGATTCTGGCGCACTGCTGAAACACAGAGGACTGCTGCTGTATCCGGTTGGATTTAATTTGAATGCCTACAGCGTAGTAATCAAAAATCCCAATATTACCTCCGGCTATCTCACGACCATTTTTGTTGTGGTAAGCGGAACATTAATTAATTTATTTATGACGTCGATTGGGGCGTTTGTGCTCAGCAGAAGAACGCTGCGGGGCAGGCATTTCTTGATGGCAGTGATTATTATAACAATGTATGTCAGCGGCGGAATGATTCCCCGGTATCTCATCATCGCCAACACGTTGCATCTAAAAGATAGCTTGCTTTCGCTGATTCTGCCTGGCGCTATCTCAACGTATAACTTGATTATTATGAGGACCAATTTCATGCAAATTCCGCAGAGCTTAGAGGAAGCGGCACGCATAGACGGCGCGAACGATATTTCTATCTTGTTTAAAGTGATTTTGCCGCTGTCCGTACCGGTGCTTGCTGTGATGACACTGTTCTACGGCGTTTCGCACTGGAATGCGTGGTTTGACGCAATGTTGTTTTTGCGGGAGCGTAGCAAATATCCGTTGCAGCTCATTATGCGTGAAATTCTTATCAGCAACAGCGCCAGTGCGATGTCTGACAGTGGCACTTATGAGATTGGAGAAAGTATAAAATATGCTACGATTATTTTTACCACGGTTCCGATTCTTTTGGTTTATCCTTTTATTCAACGGTATTTCGTGAAAGGCATTATGATTGGTGCAATTAAGGGATAAACGGCGATAATAAAGGAGGAAGAGGCTATGAAAAAAATAGCGTTATGGTTATGTGTTTGCTTGGTTTGTGTCAGTGGGAGTGCATTTGCAATGGAAGCAAACATTAATTACGACACGAATTTGATTTCGGTGAATACATCGACGGAAGGTCAAAAAACGGCAGTTCTTGTGGTACGGAACAAGGAAACCGGCGCATATGAATATGCAGACCTTTTGTTTGCACAGGAGGAGATGTTTTCCGCGGACCTAAAGCTGTCCGATGAGGCAGCAGAAGGTGAATATAGCGTTGTGCTGGTTCGGGCAAATGAAACGGAAGAAGAATTGTTTGACTTTGTGAATGTCAGTGAAGGAACGCGCAGCGCTATTGTACAGGCATTATCTAGTATTTTGAGCGATGCGAATGAGGCAAGCAGTGTGCAGAAGCTGAATGCTCTTGTGACGCAATATACATGGGCGCTTGGTATTGATACAGCAAAATATGGAGCGCTTTCCACCAAAGCTGATTTGATTGCGCTTTTGCAGGAAAAACCGCATGCGACGTTTGCACAGATTATGGAAAGTTTTCCGGCAGCGTTGGACGAAGCATATGCCGCGTCAACAGGGGAAAAGATTCTGGAGGATATTAAAAGTGCAAGCAGTGCAGAAATTACTGGAATTTTGAAAGAAAACGCGGAGATTTTAGGAATTACATTGACGGAAGTATATGATAAATACCAGACCTATGTCAATGAACGGCTGAAAAATACAGCGGACTTATCTATGGCAAATGTTGCAGAGAAATTTAATGCAATTATGGCGATTCCCTATCTGAACGCGGCATCGCGTAGTGACATTGACCGCGTGATTCAGGAGCAGGACAAATATCTGGATATTTATGACACGATTCATAAAAACAACGCTGATGTTGTCGTTAAGATTTTGAAAAAACTGGAGGAAACAGAATTTCAGGAACGTTCAGAGATTCTTGCCGCCATCATTGAAGTGGTTGCAGAAGATAAAGCGGACCAGAAGAAAGAGCCTTCCGGTTTTGGCGGAGGGGGAGGAGGCACAAGAAGACCCAGTGCAGATATTGCTATTTCCGGTATACCGCCGATTTCGCCGCCGCCGGGTACAGTCTCCAATCCTACAGAGGAAACAGGCCGGTTTCATGATGTAAATTCTGTGCCATGGGCAGTAGAAAGCATTGAGAAACTTGCGGATATGGGAATTATCTCAGGGAAAGGTGAAAAAACCTTTGCACCAAACGACCAAATTACCAGAGCGGAAGCGGTTAAAATTCTGGTTGGCGCATTTTCTCTGACAGAGGAATCGGACGTTGCATTCACAGACGTTGTGGCGGACAGCTGGGATGCGCCGTATATCCGTAAGGCGGTGGCAGCGAACCTGACGCTTGGGGACGGAAACGGTTATTTTCGTCCGGAAGATGTTATCAGCAGACAGGATATTGCCGTGATAATTTGCAGATTCATCGGCGGAGCGCGGACAGCAGAACTGCCGTTTGATGACAAGGATTCTATTGCAGAATATGCCAAAGAAGCAGTGGAAACGCTCTATAGCATGGGTATCATTTCAGGAAAAGATGATGGAAATTTTGACCCCTATGGTAATCTTACACGGGCAGAATGTGCAAAAATGGTTTATGGTATCATCGCACAGCAGCAAAACGGGTAACGGAAAGGAATGGTTATCAATATGAAATATTTAAAATTTAGCTGCATATTTCTGTTGCTGCTGCTTTCGTTCCAAATGGTTACGTTTGCCGAAGGAAACGCCGATGAAGAATTGTTGGTGCATTTGGGAATTGTGGACAGTGGATTCGCGCAGAAGGAAAGCGTTTCCAGAGCAGAATTTGCGCATATTGTCGTGAAATTCATGAATATTGAGCCGGTGGAGGCAAGAAAAATCTATGCGGATGTTGCAGAAAACCATCTTTATGCGGCAGATATTACGCTGTTGTCAGACTTGGGATATATTAATGGCGACGGAAGCGGAAACTATCATCCGGACGCAGCAATTGAAACTGCCCATGCAGCAAAAATTTTGGTTTGTGCGTTAGGATATCATCCTGTTTGTAGAATCAATAACAGTTTTTTGGCGCAGGCACAAAATCTGGGATTGTACAAAGGTGTCTCCGCGAACGGCGTGTTTGATGGGAAATCATGTGTAAAAATGCTGGGCAATGCCTTAAAAGCGCCGGTGCTGAAAACAAAAACGGTTGGTGAAACAATGACGTTCAATAATTCGGACAGTGGGGAAGCGCTGGTGGAATATTTTCATCTAAACTGGATAGATGGCGTTGTGACCAGCGTGAACGGCGCAAGCCTGACGGGAGCAGGAAACAGTAGTGGACAGATGACGGTTGGTGGATATACCTATCCTATCAAGGGTGAAAACTATGATAGCCTGCTGGGATACCGTGTGAAAGCATATGTGGACGAGGACGAAGGAGAAATTGTCTATTGCGAAGCCTACCGTAACAATGTGGTGGAAATTTTGGCGGACGATATCAATGAAAGCAAAACGACGCTGAAAACTGTTTATACGGTCGATAATCAGAAATATAACATTTCCAGCAGCGCAGATTATCTGTACAATGGAAACGGTTATTTTGAAATCACCGCGGCGGATATGCTGCCGGAAACAGGCAGTATTACGTTAATAGACAACAATAATGACGGCACTTATGATGTAGTAAGTATCTATCATTATGACGTTTGTGCAGTCAATCTGGTGAACTATAACACGCGTACACTGACAGATTTCTATGGAAACACCATCCCATCTCTGGAAGAGTGCAAACGGATTGAAGTGCTCCGTGATGGGAAACAAATTAGCTTCAATGACATTTCACAGAGTCAGATTGCCTTAGTTGCAGTTGATAAAACAGGGCAGTTTGCAAAAGTGTTGGTATCTGACCAGAAGGCATCCGGCATAGTGGAAGCGGTTGGAGAGAAAACTGTAGAACTGGGCGGTACAGAATATGAAATTGCACAGGGTCTGCTGAACAATGCAGAGGCAATGACGAAACTGTCTGCTGGCAATAAGGTGGATTTACGGCTGGACCCGTTCGGAAAAATTGCTTACATACGCTCCAGTACACAGGAAACAATGCATTATGGATACCTGATAAAAATATCCTCGGACGGTGCATTTTTGAGCAATTTTGATATGAAAGTGCTATTGGACGACGGGCAGATTGACATTTTCAAGACTGCTACAAAAGTGAGATTAAATGATAAAACGATGACGGAGGAAGCGGTAAAAAGCGCGTTTTGGGAATTTGGCGAATTTGTGCCGCAGATTATTAGATATCAAACAGATGAAAACGGGAACATCCGAAATATTTATACAATAGGCAGCGATAGTGTGTCACTGGATTTTCCGTTTATGCAAAGGGCGCAGTCGGGCACACGCGTATTTGCAGCGGACGGCGATTTTATCTATAACTCCAATACAGTGATTTTCTCTGTGCCGAAGTTCACAGAAGATGCTGTAGATGAAGATTATTCTATTGCCGGTACCGTTTCCGGCGACTATGCAACCTCTGAAATTGCTGCATATGACGTAGATGAATTTAATACGGCGGCAGCGGTTGTGCGAAGAAATGCAACAACAGCAAACAACGGAAAAATTACCAATAATGATAAAAACTATAATCCGCTGTTGGTAGTGGACAAGGTAACACAGGGAATCAATGAAAAACGGGGAGAACCGGAATATCTTCTATATTGTCAAAGCAGAAACGGTACCTTGCGATATTTTGTCAGCAGTGAGAACTACCATTTGGTGGAAAATCTGAAAAAAGGCGATGCTATTATCATCAAATATAATGAGGCGACAGAATATGTGCTTGATGTGTATTTGGATATTGTAAATGCAGTGGATGCAAACGGATATACGCATAAGGATGAAGTTGTGTCCAGCACAGACGGTTCCCGCTGGTTTGAATGGATTTATGGAAAAGTGGATAGCCGGTATGGCGATATGATAAAAATATCGGATAAGGAGTCACCGTCAAAACCGTCAGATTACCGTATCTATGCTGCGGGAGCGGCGAGAGTCATCATTGTGGGAAGCGAGGAAATCCGCTATGGCAGTCTGGCGGATGTGACACCGGGTAGCGAAATTGTGCTGCGGTCTAGAGGACCGAGTGTGATGGAAGTTATTATATATGAATAGGAGTGAGGATAGATGATGAAACGCATAGCACTGTTTTTGGCACTGGTACTGCTGTTTTCTCTTTCTACTCCTGTCATAGGGGCGGCGCCGATGGAATTGATTTATTTGCCGACGGCGGATAGCTATGTATCCCTATCTCAGCCGGATACAAATTATGGAGAGGATGCTGCAGCAAAAATTGCAGTATATTCTACGAATGTAAGGAACATTCCATACTATTCCTTTGATTTTACAGAGGAACGGCACGATGATATCAAGTTCAATGAGGATTTGATGAGCAATAACGGTATCTGGTATTCTTTTGACGTCACAGCGACTGTGAAACAATATTGGTCGCGTACAAAAAGAGAACTGCATACAGCGCTGTGGATTCCGTGGGAAGCAAATACAGATTATAGCGGAACGTTTGCAACCAAGGAGAGTGCACTGAATTTACCGCATTTGAAAATCACATGCAGCAGCGACGGGAAAAATGTTGTAAAAGCGGTGATATACCTGTTTGGCGGTACCATTTCTCCAACAGTTGAACTATATGAAACGACCGGTGCATTTGATGAGCAAACTATTACCTATATGAAACGACCGGCGCTTCGCACAAAAATTGGTATTGGGAAAAAAGAACAGGAGATGTCGGGAAATGTTGTGGACGAAGCAGTAGTAAACAGCTATGAAGGAAAAAGTATTGGGACGTTGACACAAACCGGTATGGATAAGTTTGAAACAGTAGTGCCTGATTATCCGACATGGGATGAAATTTATGACGCGCGGCAGGTGCCAAGTGTAGAAAAGCTGGAAGAGGATTATCATAAGGCGCTTCCTACGAAAGGTCATCCGCGTATTTATGGAAATCAAGCAGATTGGGAACGAGTGAGAGTTCTGGCGGAACAAGGACAGGAGGCTATCCTAAAATGGAAAGAAACCATACTTAGTGCAGCTGAAATTGCAGTAGCACGAGGTGTTCCTACGTACTATATCCGTTCAACCGGAGACATTGACCAGCGTGGCAGCGATATTGGTACGCTTGGAATGGCATATCAGCTCACAAAGGACAAACGTTATTCAGACGCTTGTTATGCACATCTGAAGGCAGTTGCCGAATATCCGGACTGGAATAATGGCGGTGCGGCACAGTTGAATCTGGGAGACTGTTGTCTGAATGTGGGACTGGGATATGATTTAATTTATGAGACCATGACGGAAGCGCAAAAAAAAGATATTGTCAGCGGTGCACTCAAAAACGGACTTTATATCATGCAGGGAGCGCCCAATACCGGAACCAATAACTGGAATCCGGTCATTAATGGCGGTGCGGCAGTTTTGGCGTGCGCGCTGCTGGACGAAGAAACGGATGTTTGTTTGGAAATTGTGCGGCAGTCCATTGCAAACATTCCGATTGCATTATTGGAATACTATCCGGACGGCGGATTCCCTGAAGGCCCCTCCTACTGGGCATATATGCTTGATAATTTTGCCAATTTTTTGGCAGCAGTAAACTATACCTTCGGACAGGACTATGGCGTGGGTGATTTTCAAGGGATTTCAACAACGGGATTTTATCCGATTTATTTACAGGGACCTACACCTACAATACGGTTTAAGTATGGAGATGACAGAACCAAATATATTGCTTCCAAGTCATTGTTCTATCTGGCAAGGCGGTTTGACGCGCCGGTATTTGCAAAATATCAGCTTGATTTGGCGGAAACATTGAATGATTTCTCGACCATTGCCCCGTATTGGTACTGTGAAGACACGTTGTTTGATAATACTGTATCTGTCTATGATACGTTAGACAAGGATAAGACGTTTGATGGACAATCGCCCATTGGTACCATGCGAAGCAATTGGGAGGATGAAAACGCATTATTTGCAGGATTTAAAGCCGGATTCCCACAAACAAGCCATGCGGATATGGATATCGGTACGTTTACTTTTGCGGCAAATGGAATAGAATGGGGCTGTGATTTGCAGAGTGTTGGCGGCGATTATAGTCGACCGGGTTATTATTCGCTCTTCCGCCATACGCGTTATCTCTATTATGAGCGGTCTGTTCAGGGGCATAACACACTGTTGTTTGACCCGGGCAGAACTTATCCGGCGATTGAATTTGGGCAGGAGCCAAACAGCTATTCCACCATTGAAAAAGCAGAGTTTACGCAAGGGCAAGCGCCCTACGTCATTATGGACATCAGCGACGCCTACAGAAGATATGCGACAAAAGTCCGGCGGGGGATTTCTCTGATTAATAACCGCCGTGAATTTTTGGTGCAGGACGAAATCTGGTCGGAGGGTAACCATACGGTATATTGGTCTATGCATACCAAAGCGGATGTTGAAGTGAACGGCGACGAAGCAATTTTGACACAAGGCGACAAACGGTTATATTGCAAAATTCTTTCGCCCGGAAATGCAAGCTTTGACGTGATGGATGCAAAACCCTTGCCTATGACAGCAACCACGGGCGGATATGATCAAAGAACGAGTCAGGACTATCAAAAATTATATGTGAAGTGCGACTATGAAAACCGTACCACACTGTCAATATGGATGGTACCACTGACTTGGGGAGATGACATTCCAACGTCTACGCCACAGATGAAACGTCTGGACAATTGGCCGCTGGAGCAAAAGGAAAACGTCACCATCGACGGCATACAAATTAATGGAAATCCGCTGGAGGGATTCAAACCGGACAAATATGTATATAACTACATAAGTGGTTCCGCTGATTTTGACTATAAAGTGATTTGCAGTGATGAAACCGTTGATGTGAAAACAGAATATAGCCAAGGATATTTGCGGATTTTATGCAAAGACAAAACCGGTAAAAAAAGTGATACGCGTTATTTGATATCTGCAACGAAAAAGGCGGAAGAAAGTAAATATAAGGTTGAGGCAAGTTATGTACCGCAGCCGGAAAATGCGCCGTCTATGACGATGGATGGAGATTTGGGAACGCGCTTTGCAACCGAGGGTGAACAATGGATTCAGTATGATTTGGAAGAAGTGAAGGAAATGGATAGCATTTCTCTCGCCTTCTATATGGGTGCTTCCAGACGCTACAATATGGGTATTCATCTCTCGGAGGACGGAGAAAACTACACAACGGTATTTGAGGGGAAAACTTCCGGTACCACGGAAAATCTGGAACGCTATACGTTCGATAAGCAACAGGCACGGTATATCAAGATTACTCTGAACGGTAACAATGAAAATGATTGGGGCAACTTGTCGGAAATTGCCTTTGAGTTCATTGAGGATTCGCTGGCGCTTGCGGATGAAGAAGAATAAAGGATATGATTGCGGAAATGATTGGGAAAAACTATATTACAGCAGAGATTGTAACACGGACGAAAGAAATTTCGGAGACAGTGACCATTGGTGCTTATACATTAGGCACCAATGCATCCGACAGGAAAGTCTGGGAGAGAGCGGCACGCCTTGAAGGCGCGCCAGCGCTCCTGCAAAAAGCAGAAAATATTCTCAAAGAGGAAATTGCGGTTATCGACGATGTGTTGTATTACAGTGCGGAGCAATTGGGACACAGCGGAAAAATCAATCAGGTGCAGTTTAGATTGGTGCAGAATCTGGAGGATATGCTTCTGGCGGAGTGCATAGAGAACAAAGGAAGATTTTTGTCAAAAATAGAAGCGTATATTGAGGCGATATGTACGATGAAATCTTGGGTCAATGCAGGGCATGACCGGGCGTTTGGCTATGCACAGTACCGAAATAGATACGGATTGGTCGATTTATACACGGCAAATATCGTGTGGGCGTTTATCGCCTGCGATAGCTGTCTGGGAGAACGGCTTTCGGAGAATATCCGGCAAATGATGCGGGACAGCGTGAAAACGCGGGCGCTGGATATTTATGAGAGAAAGCTGCGGGGCGAAACAGACAAGCCGCTGAAAGGAGAATTGGTGCCGCTCTATTGGATGGACGTCTTCGGGAACTGGATTGCTGTTTGTGCCGGTGCGATGACAGCGGGGATGTTATACTTTGGCGAGGATGATAAAAAAGCTCTGTATATTGCCGTTTATGAACATTGTATGGCGCAATATGCGAAAAGTCTGAAAAATGGATATTGTGCGGAGGGTCTGTCTTATTGGAACTATGGCTTTGCCCATTTTATTGCTGGCGCGGATGCAGTTGCCAGAGCGACGGGCGGCGTGGTTGATTTATATTTGCAGGGGGATTTATGCCGCGCAGCAACGTTTGGACTTGACTTTGCCATGACAACGAATGACTATCCGGCTATTGCAGATTGCATGTTCGGCGAACAACCTTCTTCCTTCAATCTATGCTACTACCACATGCGATGTGGGCAACGCACAAAGTTACCGGCGGATTTGCTGACAGGCTACCATGCGAATTTTGCTTTATGTCTGTTGGCATGGACTCCTAACTTAAGCGGTACAATGCAGGAGCGGGTGGACAGAAACCCACTGCGCAGTATGTATGACGGATATGACGTTTTGGTGTGCCGCAATGAAGACGCTACATTTGGTGCGTATATCAAAGGCGGCACAAATCAAGAGCCACACAATCACAATGATTTGGGTGCTTTTGCGATTTCTGTGAAGGGGGAAAGCGTGATTGCCGACGTTGGTTATACGCGCTATACCAATACAACGTTTGAAAAGGAGCGGTATCAGGAGGAGGCGCTAAGTTCTTTTGGACACAGCGTACCCGTAGTCAGCGGATGCTTGCAGGGACCAGCTGAATTCAAATGCGATGTTTTTGATGAGACACCGCCATTTTATGTCACCATTTTGGAAAAGCATTTCACAGAAGCGCAAGATGAACTGTTGCTTGACCTTACATCTGCATATGCATGTCCGAATTTAAAGCGGCTCACAAGGAAGTTCACATTTTGCAGGAAAGAGAAGAAAGTAGAGATTTTGGACTGCTATGCATTTGATAGACCTGATACGGTGGAATCAGCATTTCTGACCTTTGGCTGCGTAAAGATAGAAGGAAATAAACTTACTGTAAAAGGAAAGTATGCGCGGATAGATGTATGCGTTCCACCGTCTGTCATGATTGAAGTAACGCCGATTTCAGGAGTGGTAGTGAATGGTCATCAGGATACAGTGTATCCGATACGGATTGGAATTCGCAAAAAGGAAAAGGAATCAGAGGGTCAATTGAAGCTGATTTTTTCTGCGGAATAAATGGTCTTGAGGTGCTTTCGGGGGACGTGAAAGCATATAGTGAAAATACATGTGAATTCAGGCGAATGGATTTTATAGGAATCTGTTCGCTTGATTTATTTTTGAATAGTAACGATACCTCTAAATAGTGATGACTTGTAATATTAACTAAAAAAATATTATATATATTGGCATTTATACCAAGAATAAATAAAAAACTTGACAAAATTTATGCGGGCTGCTATAATTAGGAACAAGAGGTAGACTCAAATACATGAGTAATAATATAAAAGGAAATATAGGTATAAGCGTTTTCAGCAGAGGGTGGTATCCAGCAAAATGATGTTGCAGAAGGAGGACCACTTATTTTTTTCACTATAATATAACTAAATAGTTAGTTTTTGATTTTTAAATAACTTATAAAATTTTGCAAGCGAAGAGAATTAGTAATTGTTAAAAACAATAGGAAGTGATGGTTTATGAAGGGAAATGCAATCAGGATGGATACTGGTAGTCAAACGCGGCGGCGTGTGCGCAACAGTGCAGTTGCAAAAGCAAAAATTTTGAAAGCAGCGGAGGACGAATTTGCAAATAATGGTCTTTCAGGGGCACGAATAGATACGATTGCGCTCACATCAGGGTACAATAAAAGCTTAATTTATCAATATTTTGGAAACAAGGAAAAATTATATGAAGTGGTTATTTATAATACCTATTCCAAATTATCGGATGTGGAGCAGGTCATCATTTCAAAAGATTTAGGATATGAAGAAAGCGTTGCAATGATTGTGCAGAGCTATTTTGAGTTTTTAAAGGACAATCCTAACTTTGTGAAATTGATTATGCATGAGAACTTGAATCAAGGTAAATATATTGCAGCAAGTGGTTCGCTGCGTGTCAAAGATCCCATGCTTCGGGCGTTAAAAAAAGTAGTAGAAGTAGGAAAAAGCGAGGGTGTGTTCAACGAAAGTGTGGATGAAACGCAGGTTCTGATTTCTTTGATAACCGGTTCATTCTCCTATTTTTCCAATATCTATACGCTGTCTCAGGTATTGCATATTGATTTGTCAGAAGAAGAGAACATGAAAAAACGGATGAAATTTGTAACGGAATCTATTTTAAATTATTTGCGTAATGGATGAGAAAAGCCGTAATATACATTATGTTTGAAGTTTTTTTATGATAGAGACATATGCCAGGGAAATGTTGATTTGTTCATGAAAACAAAAATGGGATAGATTACATAAAATGATGGACAGAAAAATGTTTTCCTGGTAAATAAAGTGGAGAAAAAATTTTTTTGAAATTATTTAACTAAATAGTTAGTTTATGAATAATGGATAAATATAAAGGGATATATGGTAAATTTTTTGATGAAATTATAAAATTGAGATGTCAAATAGTAGAGAGTTATACATGTGGCGAGGGGTGGATTTATGCTGAAATTGCTAATTACAATACCGAACGGTCCCATCAAAGATAGTTTTGTTCCATGTGAGGTGTGTGAGCGTCTGGAAAAGCTGTTTGATGTGACTTATAATGAAGGAACAGAGAATTATTCTGAAGAGGAATTAAAAGTCCTCCTGAATGGAAAAGACGTTGTTCTTACAGGATGGGGAACCCCAAAACTGACAGAAAGGGTGCTTGCAGGAAATGATACATTAAAAATCATTGCCCATACAGGCGGTTCGGTTGCAACCATTGTAGATGACTATGCCTATGAAAAAGGAATTCGGGTGCTGAGTGGCAATGAAATATATGCAGAATCGGTTGCAGAAGCTTGCGTGGCATATGCATTAAGTGCGTTGAGACGGATACCGGATTATCTTGCGGTCACAAAAGCCGGTGGCTGGCGGTCAGAAGATGTCTTGTGGGAGGGACTGCTGGGTCAGACGGTTGGACTGGTCAGCTACGGAATGATTACCAAACATTTTGTGAGAATGCTACAACCGTTTTCGCCAAAGATAAAAGTCTATTCCTCGCATTTGGACGAAGCTGAGTTAAAGGCAAATCATATGGAAAAAGCATCGCTTGCCGAAATTTTTGCAACCTGTAAAGTCATATCAATCCATTCAGCGTTGACAGAAAAAACCTATCACATGATTGATAAACCTCTGTTGCAAAGTATTCAGGACGGCGCGGTGCTAATAAACACGGCAAGAGGCGGCGTAATTGATGAAGCGGCGCTTGTCAAGGAATTGAAAAAAGAACGGTTTCGGGCCGTTTTAGATGTTTATGAACAGGAACCGTTGCCGCCGGACCATCCTTTGCGGAACATGCCTAATGTATATCCTATTCCGCACATGGGCGGACCGACTTATGACAGGAGAAAGGTGGTAACGCAGCGGCTTGCGGATGACATTGTGCGTATCCGGGACGGAGAACCCCCACAAATGGAAATCAGTCGGAGTTACGCTGCGCACATGACAAAATAAAAGAATCATTTGTGCATGTGGCAGAAACTTTTTATGCGGAACAAAAAATGATAAATAAGCTGCAAGAGCGGAAAGGATAGGAAAAAAACAATGACGAAATGCAGAGAATTTTTTCACGGTCTGAGGCGGGATTGGCAGTTGGTATTGCTGGTGCTGCCGGGTGTGATATTTTATTTGATTTACAGATATCTACCAATGTATGGTTTGATTATTGCGTTTAAGGATTACGGTATTTATACAGGAATTAACGGAAGTCCATGGGCGGGTCTGAAATATTTTCAGGAGTTTTTCTCCTCCGGAGACTTTTTCCTGCTTTTTAAAAACACCCTGCTGATAGGGGTCTACAGTTTGCTTTGGTCGTTTCCGTTTCCGATTATTTTAGCAATTCTACTCAATGAGATGCGGCTGAAATCATTTAAAAAGTTGGTACAGACGGTTACGTTTCTCCCTTCATTTTTATCAACGGTAGTTGTCTGCTCCATGGTGATTGATTTTCTTTCACCCAGCACCGGTATTATCAATACCATCATAAAAGCTTGCGGCGGGGAACCAATTTATTTTATGACAAAACCGGAATGGTTCAGAACCGTATACATATCGTCCGGTATATGGCAGCAAACAGGCTATAATGCAGTGATATATCTGGCGGCGCTGACAAGTCTTGATACCAGTCTGCTAGAAGCTGCGGAAATCGATGGCTGCGGAAGACTGAAAAAAATCTGGTATATTGTGTTGCCAAGCCTAATGCCCATCATTACTATTATGTTTATTTTGAATTCAGGAAATATTTTTAAAGCGGCGCAGGACAAAATGCTGCTGCTATATAACCCGGCAACCTATTCCGTATCCGACATTTTCTCAACATTTACATATCGTAAGGGTATCGTGGAGAACAATTATAGTTATTCCACGGCGGTCGGATTTTTTGAAGCAATCGTTTCACTGATTGTTGTCACGGTAACGAATTATGTGAGTAAGAAAATGAATGATACGAGTTTATGGTAAGGAGATGAGAAGAATGAAACGAAAAATAACGATTTTTGATTGTGTGAATTTTTTAATTTTGTTGGCGGTTCTTTTCATCACGATTTACCCGCTGTGGTATGTGCTGTGTATTTCGCTCAGTTCTACAGAGATGATAAACAGTGGAACCGTAACATTATATCCTAAGGGATTCAATTTTGCTGCATATAAACAGATTTTTGGAACGTCCAAAATCCTCCGTGCATATTCCAATTCAGTGGTATATACTGCGATTGGCACAATGTGTTGTATGGCGATGACAATTGTTTTTGTCTATCCGCTTTCCAGAAAAAACTTTGTGTTGCGTAAACCGATTACCGTGCTTATTACCATTACATTATATTTTACCGGCGGATTGATTCCAACCTTTCTGGTAGTGCAAGGAACCGGACTGCTGGATTCCATGTGGAGTCTTATCATTCCTAATATTATATGGACGTTTGACGCTATTTTGCTGCGCAACTTCTTTGAAGGCGTCCCGCCAGAACTACATGAAGCAGCAATTATAGACGGTGCAAATGAAATGAAAATTTTGACTAAAATATACATACCGCTTTCCACATCGGCGATTGCAACCATTGCTTTATTTTATGCAATGGGGCAGTGGAATAGTTATTTACTGCCATCTATCTATATCACTTCCTATGAAAAATTGCCGCTACCGGTTATTTTGCGCGACATGCTGATGGAGGATACGAATTCCAATCCCAATTCCATTGCGAGCAATCAAATCACGCCGGAAGCGCTAAAAAATGCAACAATGTTTGTCTCTATTTTACCGTTTTTGATATTTTACCCCTATTTACAGAAATATTTTGTAAAAGGACTGACTATGGGTGCAGTCAAGGGCTAATACTACGGTGGTACGCCAGCGGTGGCGCTGTGCGAAAAAATAAATGATATCGGAAAGAAAAGATAAGATTAAAGGAGGAATTTTTGTGAAAAAGTTTTGGGTTGTAACATTGGCGGTAGCAATTTTTGCTTCCATACTAACAGGGTGTGGACAGAAACAAACTGGCGAAAGCGTTGGAGACATTGATGTTGCGGCACTTGGTGATTTGGGTGGTTTGGAAATGCCACTGGATAATAAAAACACCAAAATCACCTGGATAGTCGCTTCCAGTGTAGAAGGACTGAACGACAAATATGCATTGCAGGCTTTACGGAATATCACAGGGGTGAATGTGCAGCTTGAGGTATATCCATTATCCACAGTGAATGACAAAGTGAAGGTGTTGTTTGCGTCCAAAAATCTGCCAGATATTATCGGGTCGGGGATTGCAACAATGACAGAAATCAACGACTATGGCACGCAAGGGGCGTTAGCATCGGTGGATGACAATTTGGATGTTATGCCAAATTTTAAGAGAATTTTTAAGGATAATCCGGAAAATGACTGGGTATTCAAATCCTATCAAGCAGGGGATGGTAAATTATATGCTTATCATGGTTATGACCTGAACCGCGACGTCAACCATGGCGTACTCTATCGAAAAGATATCTTTGACAAACATGGAATCGAAATGTGGAACAGTCCTGAGGAATTTTATCAGGCGCTGAAAAAACTGAAAGAAATTTATCCGGATTCCCATCCGTTCACCTCTAAAAACGGCGACGGTATCTTTGAAAAACTTGCGACAAGCTGGGGTATTGATGTTACGCAAGCTGCCTACTATAACGAGGACGAAAAAATCTGGAAGAGCAGTATCACCAGTCCGGAATATAAAGACGAACTGGACTATCTCAAAAAACTCTATGACGAAGGCTTGATTGATTCTGAATTTTTAACACTCACACAAGCGCAGTGGACCACCAGAATGACACAGGAAAACGTCAGCTTTGTCACATGGGATTGGATTGGCAGACTGGATATGTTCAAAACACAGACAGCAGAAAGTGTCCCGACCTATGATTTACGCTATGGGAACCCCATTGGACCGAAACAGACCATTGTAACGTTGCCGAAGGTTTTCTTCCCCATCACCATTTCAAATGGCAAAAACACCAAGCTTGCCTGCAAGCTGGTAGATTTCTTCTATTCTGACGCAGGTCGCGCATTTGTTTCCATGGGCGTGCCGGGACAAACCTATAACATCAACGACAAAGGCGTTGCGGACTATGTTGGTTTTGAGAGCGGACAGAAAATTGAAATCACAGAACTAGAAGAGAAATATGGTCTCTATGTTGAAGGAATGTATAGAGGATTTGACCGACGTGCTAGCTACTTCCAGTTCTCCGAACGGGAGCAGGAGGCACAGGATTATTTTGCACAAGACGGCAGAATGGAACCGGTAGACCCGATTCCGCTGTTTACCGAAGAAGAACAGAATGAAATCACAAAATATCAGACGAACTTAATGACTGCCTGCAAAGAATTTTCGACAAACTATATTCTTTCTGATAAGACTGGCGATGCTGCTTGGAATGAATGGATAACGAAAGCAGATGGACTTGGATGCGGTAAAATTGTAGAAATCTATAATGCGGCACAGAAACGGTATGACGCACAGTAAGAAAAGGTAGCTCTCAAATCAACAGCGATGAAAAAGAAAGGAAACGGTGAGTGATGATGAAAAAACGAATCGCCCTCTTATTTGCAGCATTCGTTCTTCTTGCCGCGATAACACCAGCGGCGTTTGCCGCAGACAATCTCTCCATGGACGACATTAGCTTTGGTAATATACAAACATATGACCATATTTTATATAGTACTAATGTCGTGCGCTGTGCTACTACCGTTCAGGACGGACGCCCCGTTGCGTTGTCAGTCGTTGCAGGTTCGCCCTGCTCCGTACTCAGTGTGGTGGATTTAGTGGAGGGAAAACGAATTGCGGAGTTTGAACTAAAAGGGCAAACCTCAACTGTATGGCAAATGGAAACAGACAGCAAAGGAAACGTATGGCTCGGAACTTATTATAAGTGTCATGTCTATAAATACTCGCCCCAGACCAAAACGTTGACCGATTTAGGTAGTCCGTTTGGAGAAAGCGCAGTGATAGCCATGACGATTGACGATGACGATAATGTGTGGATAGGCACTTTTTCGAATGCCAAGATTATCAAAATTGACGGAGAAACAGGCGTTATGACGGATTACGGCAATGTGAAATCGGGAGAAATGTATGTGTACAATCTTGGGGTTTATAAAAACAAATTATATTATGCCTGCTCAAATGATACGCAAATGTATGAGTTTGACCCTGCCACGCGCCAGTCAACACTAATACCATTTCCTGAAAATGGTATTACAACAAATAACAAAACATCGCTCTATATCAGAGATAAATACGTAATTTGTGTCGGAGACGGTGGGGATATCCAATGCTATGATTTGGAAAACAAAACGTGGTCGGAAAAGCTAAAAGCAAATTGGCATGGAACTGTGACATCGCCGTTGCTAGATGGCAAGGTTTATTTTGCTAATGGAAAATGTATCGCGGCATTGCAGCTCAGCGATATGACCATCACGGAACTGACCAATTTGAACTGGGGATCTTATCTGCGAGGAGCTGCGACAATTCATGGCATGGTTGAACTGGACGATCCGGATTTTCCGGGACTGTCCTATGTTACCTCGCAGTATTCGGGCGGACTTTATATCATGAATTTTCAGACGCAAAAAATGAAAGAATATCAGGATACACTCAAAGGTGTTGCAACAGAAACCAGAAATAGTTTTTTTGGACCGGATGGCAGACTCTATATAGGGGAATATATGGGAACAAAAGCGGCTGCAATGGATATTAGCACAGGAGCAGTAGAACTTTTCCATATGGCGCAGCCGGAGGGCGCCACGGTATTGGGGGACAAAATATATTTTGGAAATTATACAGGGTCTACTCTGTATATTCTGGATACAACAAAGAAATATTATCGAAATAACACGCCGAATGACCCCGATAACAATCCGCGTATTTGGGGGTCTACCGGTGCACATATGGACCGTCCTTTTGCGATGGAGTCCTGCGGAGACAAGGTGGCAATGGGCGGTATCCCCGATTATGGTCATCTTGGCGGGGCGCTGACAATTTATGACCCGGAGACAGACAAGTGCGACGTTTATGAAGGGTTGGTGAAAGACCAGTCGTTTATCGATATGGCATATCATGACGGTAAGCTATATTTAACAACCACCGTATCGGGCGGACTTGGCAGTTTCCCGACCCAGTCGCAGGCAAAGGTTTTGATTTTTGACATGGAAACCCGCAAAGTAATTCAGGAAAAAGATTTAAAAATTCCGGGTATTAGCTCTATTTTAGCGGTAGAGAGTATTTCTGTTGCGCCAGACAACACGCTGGTCGGCTACAGTAACGGCGGCGGATTTATTTACAAACTGGACATAGAAACGCTGGAACTGCTGGACTATAAAATTTATAACAAAAGCGCGTCCTATGGCGACGGTTCCCATACATGGAGTCCGTTTTGTATGAATTATGATACGAAAACCGGATATGTCTTTACTTGTTTCAATGGGAACTTAGGGATTTTAGACCCCATTACGCTGGATTATAAAAGAACGGACTTAGGTTTTTCTTCCGAAGGTAAACTTGGACCGGACGGAAATTTGTGGTATGTGAGTCATGACCAACCCACGAAAATTCCGGTGGTGCGCGGTGATGATAAATCCTATCTGTTGGATGGCTGTACTTTTATGAAAGTAGGCGGCACTGCGGCGTATATCAATGGCAATGTGACTACAGTGGACGCACCCTACAAAACGGCGGCAGGAACCGTAATGGTTTCAGCGAAACTGGCCGCAAAGCTGTGTGGCTATAAGGTCAGCGAGAACAATCCGGCAGGACAGATTATTTTGTATAATGGTGAAACAAAGATTAAAATTCGCGCAAATGAGCGTGACATTTATGAAAACAATCAAATATTACGTGCTGTTTCACCCTTTGAAACAAAAAATGGCAATATCTATATCAGCATAGGGCTTGTGAGAGAACTGCTGCATACGGATATTTATCTGGCGGATAACGGTTTGATTGTTATGGGAAGCAAAGCTTCCACAGCGATACAAAGTACGGAAACACTCCGTTATGCGACGCAGTTGTTGAATGAACAAAACAATGTGTCGCAGGAACAGTAGAAATTCAGGAGGTGAAAAAAATGAACCAGAAAAAATTTATGGCACTGTTGACAGCGATTGCGCTGGTGATTGGTATGATGATATTTCCTGTTTCGGCAGCAAATGATAGCAGTAATTTCTATATGAATGCGGTCTGGGCTCTTGGTATTATGGAAAGCGATAATACAGACAGCTTTTTGCCGGAGGAGACGGTAGAGCGGGTTGATGCGGTGAAATACATATTGAATTTCATGAACATCAAACAATATAGCGGTGATGGTCAGCGGCACTTTACTGATGTTTCGGTCTACAGCGATTATTATGCACTTACTACGGCAGCAATGCAAGCAGGTATCATTATTGGCAATACTAATGGTGAATTTCGTCCCAATGATGAAACAAGCGTGGATGAGGCACTGGTGATGATTCTACGCGCAATGGGATATGATAAGCTGGCGAACGCCAGAGGTGGTTCAGTAGCGACCTATTGGGATGTGGCGCGGCAATATGGATTTTTAAAAGGCATATCGACGGGCGGCGCGTACATCACGCGCGGTGACATGGCGCGACTGTTTTATAATGCTTTTGATATTGGTATGATGGAATATACCACGATTGGTACACAAAATACAATCGGTGTGAACAATGACCGGAAAGGTCTCAGCAGACTGGGGCTGAAAATGGGCGAAGGAACTCTCACAGCAAATCCGATATCGTCTATTTACTATACAGCAAAACGTGCGGCAAGCGGATACGTGGAAATTAATGATAGTGAATTCCGTATCGGCGATTCCGGCGCAGATCGGTATCTGGGGTACAATGTGGAGTTTTATTATCAGTGGGACCAGGACGATGAAAACACTGGAGAGATTGTGCTCATCTATCCCAAACGTAATGAAACGCTGACCTGTTCTTTTGAAGAAGGCAGTTTTTTGGTGGATGGCAGCGCATTATACTATACGGCAGATAACAATGGAAAGAAAACCAGAATAGATATCAGTCCGGAAAGCATTATCATCAAAAACGGCGTGAGCGTACCCTATGATTTAAGCTTTTTTGAAAATGCACCTGCCGAAGGCAGCGTCACTTTTGTGAAAACCGGTAACAACAGTTTTTATAATGTGGTGGAGATTTACGCAGTTCTGAATGATGTTGTGCGTGGTATTGATACAGAAGCGGGTAAGTTGGAGCTGAAATTTGGCGGTAGCGTCAATCTGCCGGAGAAATATCTCGGGGGCACTATTTTTGTGACGAAAAACGGCGAACCGGCTGAACTCAGCGATGTAAAGAGCGGTGATGTTATTTCCTATTCCATAGATGAAAACAGCCGGTCAATGACGATGGCGCTTTGTGATACACAGATATCAGGCGCAATATCTGAAATTGATTTTGAAGGCGGACGCCTGCGGGTAACGATTGGCGGAAACGGTTATTTGATTGACGATGTATATTTTGGCGCAGATGCGAAAAATCTGACGCAGGAAGTTTATGAACGGTATAATGTTAAGCTGGGCAATAACGTGGTTGGGTTTATAAGCGGGAGCGGCAGTATCGTAGACTTAGAAATGAAAAGCGATAGAAATTATGGATTTGTGTTGGAGGCAGGTATAAACGCTTCCCTTTCGGAAAAAGTGGAAGTGAAACTATTTACAACTGCGGGCGATGCAGTGATTTATGAACTTTCAGATAAATTGAAAATTGACGGTAACAGCACAAAGAATCTAACATCGGCAGAAATTTGTGCAAGACTCAAAGGGCAGACGGAAATCATTGCCTATGAACTGGACAGTAGCGGCAAGATTTCTGAATTATTGTTCCCACAGGAGCCTTCCGGAAATTTATATGCAGACCAGGGCAAATTTGTCCGCGTCCACACCGTTACGACATTGGCAGTATGCTCCGGCGTTACGTTAGATGGTATCGGTATGCAGGACACGCTGTTATTTACTATACCAAATGCAGCGGCAGGAACAGCCATTGATGAGGACGACTGTGAATGTGGAAAATTAGAAAGACAGACGAATTATAAGGATGTTGTTTTCTATGACGTGGGTCTTGACGGCATGGCGTCCGTCGCCCTGCTCCGTGCAGCTGCAAACAGCGGTTACCAGAATACGCCGGTGAAATGCTATATTGTGCGCAATGTAACGCCTGCTGTACAGCCGGACGGTGAGAGCGGTTATAAGTTGAACTATATATCCGGCGGCGCTGAAGGAAGCGTGTTCCTTGCAGAGAACACCATCAATCTTTCCACCAACGCAAACAGCAACATTAAAGCACAGGAACTGCAGTTTGGCGACATCATTGTTTTTGAAGCTGATAAACATGGCAAAATGAAAAAGTTTTCCGTACTATATCGTGAGGAAAATCAGAAAGATGAAACAGGTATTATTAATCTTACAGGCGATGGTGTGGGTAACAACCGCGAATGTTTGGTGTTAAAGGGAATCGCGCAGTATATCAGCGGTGATAATATGACTGTGAAGTATTTGTCGAGCGGCGGCAGAGCCAATTATGAGATATTCACAGGAATGAACACACAAACTGTAACGGTCATTAATATGAAAGAGAAAAAGTTTGAAACGCGGGAAATCAGCAGCATTCTCCCAACGACCTTTAGTCTGACAGGAGAAACGCCGGGTGATACGATTATTGTGAATGCAAACAGAAATGCACTGAATGAGGTGATTGTATATGAAGACTAGAAGAACACTTTCCAGAAGCGCTTTTGTGATATTAGCGGCAATGCTCTTAATGCTTGTGCCGGCACCTCCCAGCAGTACTCAGGCGGCAGAGGATGACGTGATTTTTACGATTGACAACATTCGGTTAAGCAAGGGCGACGTGGAAATTGCCGAATTACAGGATGGCGCAATTGCTGTGAGTGCAGATGTGACAAATCATTCAGAAGAAAGCTGTACGCCACTGCTAATGGCATTTGCTTGTATTGGTCAGAGCGGCGCGGAGGACACCGACCGGTTTATCATCCATGATACGGATGACAATGCTGCGACTACTTTTGCGGCAGGCGAAAGCAAACGAATCACCTTCAACGTAACGGTGAAAGACGCTGCAAATTCTTTTATTAAAATTGTGGCAGCGGAAAGTTTAAACAGCGGTAAGCTGTTGTCAGAGCAGACTTACTATGACCCCTCGTGGGCAGTGAAGCTGCAATCTTTGTCGGTTGCCGGTAAAGCATTGGAAGACTTTGACCCTGATGTGATGCAGCGTACGATAAAACTTGATAAAAACGTTACATTTCCGCTGGAGGTAGAAGCGATAGTGGCATTTGACGGTGCGGCGGTGAAGGTCTCCAATCCTGCGTCCATTGAAGATACGCTAACGATAGAGGTGTCCTGTGGAACTCTGCCTGTGAGTACCTACGTGTTTGAGTTGATGTGGACGCCACGGGTAGAATTTACAAACTATCGGACAGAGGGAACTGTTCCAACAGAAAGTGAAATCACTGTTGTAGATGACTTTCAGGGGGGACAACGCTGGAATAACAATAATTTGCAATGGAATGCAGACTCTATTCCGGATTATTTGAAAGGCACAACTTATATCAGAACGAATTATAATGATAATCCTAGTAATTCACCGGACTTGAATGCCAATATAGACAACAAGCTGTTTACCATGACGCTTAATCAAAGCGCGACTGTTTATCTTGCAACATGGTCGACCTATGTAAGCTTGTCTTGCCAGAGATTTGTAGCGGGATGGGAGAGTGCCGGAGCAGAGTGGATGAACGGCAAACAACCGGTAAGTCTTACGACAAGTGATTCTCGAAGTCAGTGGAAAACAGTTTATTTGGTGAAACGGACATTTGAGGTGCCAGAGGGTGGCAGCGTCAATATCGACTTCACAGTACCAGGCAGCAGTTATAATATCTCTATGTATTCCATGTTTATTGACTGGGCGGACGAGGCAGAACCGATGCCAACACCAACGCCAACACCAGATTCCGGAAAGGAAACGGTAACATTTACAAACTACAGAGAAGATGGGAAAGTTCCGACAGAGAATGAAATCACAGTGGTGGAAAACTTCAGCGGCGGACTTCGTTGGAATAATAGAAGTGATATCAGTTGGAAAGAGGATACCATACCAGATTATTTGAAAGGCACGACCTATATTAGAACAAACTATCTGGATAATCCTACTGATTCGCCGGATTTGAATGCCAATATAGACAACAAGCTGTTTACC
>CATIYX010000191.1 GCA_949739095.1 uncultured Clostridia bacterium
CAGACGCTGCCGCACTTCTATCACATCCGGCACCGCCAGCTCCGCTGCTGCCGATGGCGTTGGTGCACGTCGATCTGCCGCAAAATCGCTGATGGTAAAGTCTATTTCATGTCCCACTGCGGAAATGATAGGTATCTCCGAATCATAAATAACCCGCGCCAATTCTTCACTGTTAAACGCCCAAAGGTCCTCAATGGAACCGCCACCGCGTCCAATGATAATCACATCCACCGACTTTGTAGTATTAAAATAGTGGATACCTTCCATTATCTGTTCCGCCGCTTCCTCTCCCTGCACCAGTGCTGGATAAATAGTTAGTGATGCATAGGGAAACCTCCGTCCCATCACATTTTTCATATCCTGCAATGCCGCACCCGTTGGAGATGTTACAATCCCAACGCGGGACGGAAAACGCGGAATCGGTTTCTTATGTTCCGTCGCAAAAAGCCCTTCGGCATGTAACTTTTGTTTTAATGCTTCAAACGCTGCATGTAAATCACCTACGCCATCTTGTTCCATTTCTGAAATATAGGCTTGATAGTTCCCAGAAGCAGGGTATACTGAAATTTTACAGCGTACCATAACTTTCATACCATCTTTGGGTTCAAACAGCAAATTGCCCGCCGCTCCGCGAAACATCACCGCTCGCAGGACACCGCCGCTGTCCTTCAGCGTCAAATATAAATGTCCCGATGAATGCCGCTTGAAATTGGAAATCTCCCCTTTCAGCCACACCTGCCCCAGCATGGGGTCGCTTTCCATCAGCGTTTTGATATATTCACTGATTTCTGTAATGGTTAATACGATTTTATTCTCCAATCCCCACACCTTCTTGTCTGCTTCTTATTCCATTTCTGCCGCTTTGCTTTCTTCCTCTGCCTGATATAAATTTGCTAAAATACCATTAACAAACTTTCCGCTTGCCGGCACATCATATTTTTTTGCTAGATTGATACATTCATTCAGCGACACACGCGGCGGAATATCGTCTAAATATTTCATTTCATAAACGCCCACACGGATTGCCGCCATCGCCACTTTTGACAGGCGGCGGATATCCCATTTCTCCGAATATTGTGCAATGATTTCATCAATTTCCTCGATGTGCTCTACAACGCCTTGCACACTTCCTGTAACATAATCCCTGTCGCGTTTTTGGAACGGAACCTGTCCCACAATATCCAGCCGCTGTAACACAGCTTCTCCCAGCACTTCATATTCAAACACAAATTTGAATACAACATCTCTTGCATATCCACGGTTATAAACTGTTTTCTCCCCGTCCTCCACTAAAAACTCTAGTTCTTTTTTCATCTGTTCATCCATGCGACCCTCTCCTTCTCAAAAAAAATGCAATATTTTATATTTGATCCTTCTCAACTACAAAATACTGCATTCTTTGTATTTCTATCATGTTTTAAAAAGGACAATAAAATATCTTGATTCATTTCTTCCTCTCATGAGCAACCAATGTGCCCATCAGGACAGTATGACAGCAGCATAGGAGAAATCTCCTATGCTGCTGCAAATTCCCTAGTCTGTAATATCCGCTTCATCCACAGTAAATTCTGCTTCCTCATCTATCTGCATATCTGCTAATTCTTCATCTAAGTCAACTGTCTGCTCTTTTTCCTGTTTTTCAAATTCTACGCCTTCAACGCTGATGTTCACTTTCAGCACATTTAATCCAGTCATATTTTCCACGCTTGTTTTAACTGCTTCCTGCGCTTTCCATGCAACTTCCGGAATACGCACGCCATATTTCACTACTGTGTGCAGATGAATCACAACATCATTGTCCTTGATGTCAACCGCAATTCCTTTGGTACTGACTTTTCTGCCAATCACAACAGCAAAACTATCCGCAAGGCTGCCACTCATACCCGCAATCCCTTCCACGTCTCGCACCGCTTTATCTGCTAATATTGCAACAACATCCTCCGAAATTTTAATCACGCCGTCTTCGTTCGGTTCCTGCGCTACCTGAGGTTGGTTATTCTGTTCCATATTAGGTTGCCCTCCGTTTCAATTTTTTGTTTTCCGTCAAGGACATCTGTCCCTTCATCACACAAACGACAGAAAATAGTATCTCTGATTCATTGAGCGTTATCTCCCGCAAAATCGAACATATCTTCTCCCGCCTGTTATGGTAAAAACATGCCCTGTTGTACCATCATTTTACTGTTACCATTTCTTGCATTTTCTATACTTTGGTATTATATCACTGTTTCCTAAAAAAATCAATAGGGTCAGTCAAAAAACTAGGGTAACCGCAACCCCTGAAATGTGAAATACTAGAAACAGAAAAAAAATACAAAAACATCGAAAAACCACATAGGTTTTATGATGAAACCCGCGTGATTACTTATATTATACAAAAACGTTTGACTACCGTATCTTTGAATGTCGACACAAACATTTTCGTGAAATACATCCTTCGTTTTTTAATCCCTAATAAATTCGGCTTTTTTACATCAGCTTTTAGTATTCCCAATTATTACATCTGTATTTCGGGAACCACCTTGCCATATTTCCCGTCTAAGACGCGTATACCTATTAATTCAAGTAATACGGTATCTCATTTGTTTTACCCCTTTAAAGAAGTCCAAGCAAAAAGGAACGGGCCTCCCACCCGTTCCTTTTTGTTTGCATGAGTCTTATTGCCGCATAAGAAAAAAACGGTTTTAACGTATCCCTTTTTTCTTCAGGCTTCCTCATACATCTCTATTTATTAATTCCCCTTCATTCAAAAGGGTATTGTTTCCTGAGCTAATCCGGATGATAACTGTCCTACCGCTGTTCTAAAATCAAACGGATTGCAGTTCGTTTTTCGCCTTCCACTTCAATATCTGCAAACGCCGGAATACATACCAAATCAATCCCTGCCGGCGCTAAAAAGCCTCTTGAGATAGCAATCGCTTTCACTGCCTGATTAATTGCACCGGCACCGATTGCCTGAATTTCTGCTGAACCTTTTTCTCTCACCACTTCTGCTACCGCTCCTGCTACGGAATTTGGCACAGATTTAGACGAGACTTTTAGAATTTCCATGATAAATCCCTCCATCGTATACAGGATTCATTTTTCCTGCCTGTCATATTTCCGATTAAATTAGCTCAAACAAGAAACATTCTACTATTATAATTCTACAAAAAAAGAGAAATTCCTCTTTTTATACATCAGCTAATTTCACAAAATTCAGAAGTCTTTTTTATCGAAAATAAATAAAATCTATCTAATCTGTATACGTTTTATGGATTTTACCTCTTTTGTGTCATTATTCAGCTCTAAAATAACGCCGCAAAGCTGCGGATTGCTGTCTGCTATCTCATAACGCTTCGGCATGGCATGTGTAAAACGGTAAATAGCGATATCCTTATCTACCCCTAAAACAGACTGGTAGGGTCCCGTCATGCCAATGTCCGTAATAAACGCAGTTCCCTCCGGCAGTAACCGTTCATCCGCCGTTTGCACATGCGTATGCGTCCCAAAAACCAATTGTACTTTCCCATCCAGATACCACGCCAGCGCTGCTTTTTCGCTGGTTGCTTCCGCATGGAAATCCACTAAAAACACATCTGCTTCCACAGTGCTTAAAATTTCGTCCATTATCCGAAATGGACAATCTGCCGGATTCATGAATGTCCGACCAATTAAATTTACAACCGCAATCTTACAGCCGCAGCAAGAACGCACAATCCATCCGTTCCCCGGTGTATCCGGCGGATAGTTTGCCGGACGGATAATGGGGTAATCTCGCCGGAACAACTCCAAGATATTCTTTTTCGAGAACGTATGGTTTCCCATTGTCACAACATCCACACCACTGTCCAACAGCATTTCGAGCCGTTGTTCATTGATGCCATTTCCTGTTGTTGCATTTTCTCCATTCGCCACAACAAAATTAATAGCATATTCCTGCTTTAAAAACGGCAATTGACTTTGTACCATCTCCGTGCCCAAACGCCCTACTACATCCCCGATACATAAGATGTTCATTCTTTGCTGTCCTCTCTATTTTTTGATATCCTTTATAATTATTTGTCCATCTTTTGTTTCATACGTAATTTCAATCTCCTGGTTATCCTGTAATTCCAGAGCAGCAAAGTTTTCCTGCATTTGTGCATTCAGTTTAGCTGTTTTCACCTGTTCATCTACCATAATTTCAATCGTTGCCTTATCCGCGCGCCCGATAAATACAGCTGTCATTTTTTCACCTTGCGTCTGACTACCCTGTCCACCCGCATTCCCTTGCTGCCCATTTTGCTGTGGCACACTACCTGTATCCGGAGACTGTGACACTTCCGGCGATGGCATTGCACTTTCTGTTACTTCCGGCGTCATCGTTGGCGACACTTCCGGCTCTGTTTCATTTCCTGAACATGCAGCCAATGCTAACAGCATCCCCCCCGCTGCACATACAATCCCAATCGTTTTCCAATGTTTCATCATTATCCGACCTTTCTTCTCTACTGCCGCTATTGCCATACCAGTACATCTACATCCACCGGTATGTAACCGCGTCTGTAACCTTGCATAGACTATAAGGTTCTTTAAATATAATCTTGTATATTACCGCTTTTCAGTGCACGCACAAACTGTACTGCCGTCCTACCACTTCTTCCATTATATAGCATTTCCCACTTTTGCGCAAGACTATTCACTTCTTCTTTTGTCATGCCAAGTGCATCCAAATCCAGCATGGAATGAATAATATTGTGATATTCCTCCCGCGACGGGCTGAGAAATGTAATTGTCACGCCAAAGCGGTCTGCAAGTGATAGTGTCTCTTCAATGCTATCCGCTGTATGCACTTCTCCGCCGCGGTCTGCAAAATATTCGCTGACTAAATGACGGCGGTTAGAGGTGGCATAGACCACAACATTCTGGTGCAGTGCATTAGCGCTGCCCTCCAGCAGTGCTTTTGCACTTGTATAATCACGGTCCTTGGTTTCAAATGCCAAATCATCAATAAAAATAATATATTTCAGCCATGGACATAGCCCCGCAAGCACTTCTGGGAAATAGTGAATTTGATTCACTGTCAATTCAATCAAGCGCAGTCCTTGGTCTTTTAATTGGTTAAAGACTGCTTTTACTGTCGACGATTTTCCTGTTCCCCTATCTCCATACAGCAAAATATTATTAGAACGTTGTCCTTCCAGCAACGATTTGGTATTTTTAATCACCATCTCCCGTTGCACTTCGTAGCCTACCAACGAATCCAAAGAAATCGGATCCGGATTTCCCACGCCTTCCAGTCTGCCGTTCCAGCAGCACACATCATATTTCGCAAAAATGCCGTATCCATGCTTCCTGTGATAGTCTTTTACTTCTTTTACATTCAATCCGAGCGGCGTATTTTCCCATTCCGGCATTCCTGCCGGAAGCAACCCTTTTGCTGCTTTCTTCACCTGGTCGGCAGAAATTTTCGCCACTTTCTCAAGTTGCTCCAAATCAAAGGCTGCCGCCCTTTCCAGATATGTCGGTGCTTTTAAAATATTGCGGTTAAAACTGTTTTCATCCTCCAATACACACCGTCTTAAATACCCTCCCAAGTCATTGGTTCCCGCTTCATACAGCGCGTGCAAAACGCCACTGTAACACTCGGGTAGCATTTCTTCATTCTGTTTATCCAGTGCTGTACAAAGCCCGCGGAGTTGGTGTAACACTTCCGTATTCAGCAAATTCCGATACACCGTCAATAAATCCAGTCCGCAATCAAATTCTTTTGTCACTTGTCTCCACCTTCTTAACAACTTGTTATTTTCAAAGAAGGCATGACCTACCAGTCATGCCCTCATTTTTATGTATTTTTATTTTGCCCGTTTTTTTCTCTCATCGCGTTTTTTCAGCAATTTATAATCTGGTTCTACATAGAGCGGACTAACAGACACATCTTCATAAATACGGCTGATGGCTTCTGCACAAATTGGCGCTACAGACAATCCTTTGATAATATCAAGTTTTTTCGCATTCGGCAGCGGAATGGTATCCAGCATAACCAATTCTTTGATGGGAGATTCCTTCAAACGGTCAATTGCCGGACCTGACAAAACGCCGTGTGTACAGCCTGCATAAACTTCACGTGCGCCGCGTTCCATCAATGCATGTGCGCCTACTGTAATGGTTCCAGCAGTATCAATCATATCATCCACCATAATGCAGCATTTATCTTTAATATCCCCGATAATGTTCATCACTTCCGAAACATTGGGTCGTGGACGGCGTTTATCAACAATTGCAAACGGAACGTTCAGCCGTTGTGCAAACTGCCGCGCACGTGCCACGCTGCCATGGTCTGGTGAAATGATACAGACATCCTCCATACGGTCTTTAAATTTCCGTTTATAATAATCTGCCAAGAGCGGCACACCCAGCAGATGGTCCACAGGAATGTTGAAGAATCCTTGAATCTGTGGTGCATGTAAGTCGATAGTCAGCACACGGTCTGCGCCTGCCGCCGTAATCAAATCAGCAACCAATTTTGCCGAAATCGGATCACGCGCTTTCGCTTTTCTGTCCTGTCTGGCATATCCGAAATATGGGATAACCGCTGTAATTCTTGCGGCTGACGCGCGTTTAAACGCATCTATCATAATCAGTAATTCCATGATATTATCATTGACCGGATTGCAGGTGGACTGTACCAAAAACACATCCGAGCCACGAACGGTCTCATTGATGTTCACATAAATTTCTCCGTCACTGAAGGTTTTCACTTCAGAATTTCCCAGTGTTAAATCAAGTCTCGCCGCAATGTCCTTTGCCAATTTTTTGTGCGAATTACCCGCAAATATTTTGATATTATTTCCGTGTGTCGCCATCATTTGTTATCACTCCCAAATTTGTTTTTTTTCCAGCCCTTTTTCACAACCTGTCTGGAACGTGCAATCGCCAGTGCATCTGCCGGCACTGTATCTGTAATCGTAGAACCAGCTGCAATATAGGAATCCGCTTCCACGGTAACCGGCGCCACCAAATTGGTATTACAACCAATAAAGCTGCGATCGCCGATTGTTGTTCTGTGTTTTTCCTGCCCGTCGTAGTTTACTGTGACAGTGCCACATCCAAAGTTTACTTTTTCTCCCACATCACTATCGCCAACATATGTCAAGTGGGAAATTTTAGTACCTTCACCAATCACAGAATTCTTCACTTCCACAAAATCGCCGACCTTCACCTGACTTCCAATTGTGCTGCCAGGCCGTACATAGGCAAACGGCCCGACATTGGTATTGCTGCCCACCGTACTGTTGCACAAAACAGAGCTTTCTATTTTCGTGTTCTCCCCAACGGTAACATCCGTCAAATGCGTATTAGGTCCAATCACTGAGCCACTCCCAATTTTACATTTTCCTTCCAGCAGCGTTCCCGGATAAATTACCACATCCGGCTCCATTTCCGTGTCCGGCGAAATATAACAAGAGTCGGGATTAATAAATGTAACACCCTGCAGCATGTGTTCCCGAATAATTTTCTGTTTCATTGCCTCGTTCGCCCCACTGAGCTGTACTTTATCATTAATCCCCATGATTTCCCTGTCATCTGCCAAACGAAACGCACCCACGCGGTAACCTGTTTTGAGCAAAATGGCAATGGTATCCGTTAAATAATATTCGCCCTGCGCATTATCGTTACTAAGTTCTCCAAGCGCCGCCCGCAGCAAGCCGGTATCAAAACAATAGAGTCCTGAATTGATTTCCGTCACCACTTTCTGTGCCGGCGAGGCATCCTTTTCTTCTACAATATACTTCACAGAGTCATTTTCATCCCGTATCACTCTGCCATATCCTGTTGGCTCTTCCACATCCGCCGTGATAATCGTCGCTGCAAAACGGTTCTTCAAATGGTAATCTACTGCTGCGCGCAAAGTTTTCTCCGAAATCAATGGTACATCTCCCGAGAGCACCAGCACGCAACCGCCATCATCAATATTTGGCATAGCAGATTTCACCGCATCCCCTGTCCCTAGTTGCTTTTCCTGTAGAGCATAGAGCTTTTCTTCTCCTAAGCACGCCTGCACCTGCTGCGCCTTGTGACCAACGACTGTTACAATCTTTCCAGCTCCCGCCCCTGCCGCGGCTTCATACACCCACTTGACAATGGGTCTGAAACATACTTCATGCACCAGTTTACTTTTGGACGATTTCATCCGCGTACCCGCTCCGGCTGCCAAGATGATAGCTGATACGTTCGACAATTTTAACGCCTCCTATCTGCATTTCCACTTGAGAAGAATTCTTTCCATTTCGGACAAACTATGACATTTTTTGGAATTTTTCTTCCCATTTCTGTTCGCTGCACGATAAATTCCTTATCTATTATATCATTAAATCTTTTCTTTTTGAAGATACTTCCGCAAAAAAAACTAAAGATTTATGCAAAAGAATCCGCCCTATTTTTATACAAAATAGATAAATCCGGCGAAAATTTGAAACATTTTCATCTCTCCTCTTGCAATTTATTTGTTTCATGTTATAATGAAATTATATTGCCATTTGTTGTTTTTAGAAAATGACGGCGAAAAAAATACATGCTGCCGACAGGCGCTGATGAA
>CATIYX010000192.1 GCA_949739095.1 uncultured Clostridia bacterium
ATCAAATTGCCCTTTAAGGAAAGAGGTCACATTTTCTACATCCAAGTCGGAGACAAAGGCACCTTGCACACGCTGCAATTTGGAACTACCAGACATCATAAGTAGCATATCGCCTTTACCCATTAACTTTTCTGCTCCACCTGTATCCAGAATGGTGCGTGAGTCAATCTGACTGGAAACAGCAAACGCAATCCGTGAAGGAATGTTTGCCTTAATTAATCCTGTGATAACATCCACAGAAGGACGCTGTGTTGCAAGTACCAAATGCATTCCGGCGGCACGGGCTTTTTGTGCCAAACGACAAATATAGTCCTGCACTTCGCCAGGAGCCACCATCATCAAATCTGCCAGCTCGTCGATAATAATGACAATTTGCGGCAGGGTAGCCATGTCCTGCGCCTTCATTTTCTGATTATAGCCTGACAGATTTCGCACCTGATTTTCCGCAAATTTAGAATAGCGCTCCTCCATTTCTTGTACTGCCCAGCACAATGCGCCAGCAGCTTTGCGTGGATCTGTGACAATGGGAACCAGCAAATGTGGAATTCCATTATACATACCCAGTTCCACAACTTTTGGGTCTACCATGACGAGTTTTACTTCGTCGGGAGAGGATTTATAAACAATACTGTTAATGATTGTATTAATACAAACACTTTTTCCGGAACCTGTCGCACCGGCAATCAACAAATGCGGTGTTTTTGCAAGGTCAATCACCACAGCGCGTCCTTCAATATCACGTCCTAGTGCCACAGAAAGTTTTGAAGAAGCGTCCTCAAACTCTTTGGATTCTATAATTTCGCGCAAACTTACGACAGCCGCCTTGTCATTGGAAATTTCAACGGCAATGCTGCCTGCAAGCACCTCCATACGGACATTGTTGGCGGGAAGACGCAGAGCAATATCCTGGTCCAGGGAAGTGATTTTACTTACCTTGATACCTGGCGCAGGTAAAATTTCATAGCGTGTGATACTGGAACCACGTGTAGCATTGATTACTTTTGCATCAATATGAAAACTGCTTAAAATAGCAATCAGTTTTTCAGCGCCCGCCTTGAGTTCTGCCATTTTTCCGGTATTCACCGGCGGCGGGGATTTATGCAGCAGGTCGGTTTCGGGATAGATATATTCCTTTTTTACCAATTCGTCCGTATTAATTTCTACAAATTCTACTTCGCCGGTTTCTGCGTCTATTTTCATGCCGTCTGGTGCCTGCATGGTCATGGGTTCTTCTTCGGTAGTCTCTTCCCATGGTGGTGTATCGGTTTCAGGGGAGGAAGAGAGAGAATCTATGTCAGATGATTCGTTGCCTGCATATTCAAGTGATGTATCAGGAACAGAAATGGGTTGAGGTTCCAAAAAAGAAAATGGAATTGCTGCATCATAAGAATCCGTTTCCTCCTGTTCCGGAGCAGACGGTTCCGCTTTGGTAGAAGATGCTGCAAACCAATCATATTCTTCTTCATAGTCATCCTCAACCGGTGGCGCTGCCGCATAATCTGCTTCAATCGGGTCATAGACAGGTTGTGGAGCAGTGGTTTCCAGCGGTTCATCTGAAAAGTCCGTATATTCCATGACTTCCGGTTCCGGCAGCGGAAGTTCTTCCTTTTTGCGTCGTTTTTTATAACGGTCTGCTTTGGAGGGCAAATCGTCGAAATCCGGTGTGGGGATATAAACATCTTTTTTGGGTGTGACAGACGGCAATGATTGTTCGTCAAATTCGCGGACAGTCTGGGAAAATTCTTTCGCAAACTGCGAAGAATTACGAATTGCCTTTCCAATCATTGCCAGAATGGACACTTCAAAAAGCAGCACAATCATAATCAGCAGTAACATCAAAAATAAAATGAAAGAACCGGCAACGCCAAGCAAGGAAATAGACGGGTCAGCAACCATTCCTCCGATAACACCACCGCCAATTCCCTTCATACCGTTTGACAGCAGTGCTTCCAAACCGCCGGGCATGACAGGATTAGAAAAGCGATACATATAGTGCTTTAAAATTGCCAATTCCACAGGCATAAGCCCTAAAACCCATAATTTAAGCGGTGTGTGTTGCTTTTTCGTCATCAGCACAAAGATAACTGCGATGAGCACAAGGGGAATCACAAATGCCACATCGCCAAACAGACCGCGCAGCAAATTGCTCAGTCCATTTCCAATCGCGCCGCCCGAGGAAAACCAGACGCTGACAATGACGAACAACGTGAGTGCCAGACATATAATGGCAATGATTTCATTTTTAAACGGAAATCCTTCCGCGGTTTTTTGCTGTCCCTTTTTTGTAGCAGGCTTCCGTTTGGGTGCCGGTTTCTTTTTCGTTTGTGTAGCCATGTAGGTAAAAACCCTCCCGTAATATATATGTATTCTTGAAATGTGTTCTAACTGCTCAAATGCAGAAGAATGAAAAATTTCGTGATAGGAACCCACCAATGGAGAAGCACAGAAAGCTTATCCAAATCCATCGAGGGCATACAATTTTATTATAACATAAAAAAAGCGAAAAGACCAGTCCTTTTTTCAGCGAAACGGCGACTTTTTTTGCGGCGCTAAAACAACCTTTTTGCTTGACAATTTAGAAAAACTATTATAATATTATAAATAGTATATTTTATCGTAAACAGCAAGCCAAAAATATGTATGTCTATGAAACAGGAACAGTGGTATTTTGGTAATATGATTTTAGGAGGAATGAGGAGAATGGCTGAGAAAAAATTCAGAACCGCTATGAACGGATACAACAGAGACGATGTACATCATTATATTGAAGAAATGGCGGTGGAAGCAGAAAAGAAACTGCTGCAAAAAGAAGAACATATCAAAAAAATGGAACATGAACTTGCCAGAATCCGCAATGAAAATGTGAAATATAAAACTGAGGCAGAACAGGCACAGCAAAATGCGCAGCAGTTTCAAAGAGAATTGGAGCAAGCGCGAACACAAAGCAATGCGCTGCAGAATGATTTTGCAGAGAAACTAGCGCAAACGCAAGCGCAGTATGAAGAAGAGAAGATAGAAGAAGCGGACGCAGAAAAACAGCGGCTGTTGGAACGAATACAAAAGTTGGAGGAAGAACGGGATAAAATTCCGGCGGCGCTTATTGTTGCACAGCGTCAAGCGGATGAGATTGTACAGAACTCCAAAAGTAAAATGCGGCAATACGAAACAGAGATGCAAGAAAAAGTGGCTGTTGCTTACCGAAATGGTATAGATAAGTTAAAACAATTGAAAGAACAGCTTGACAGCAGCGCTGCAGTGCTGAACGACATGGAAAATCAAGTGCGTTTTGCCACTTCTCAATTTGTGCAAGTCATGGAGCAATCCAAACGTGATACAACGGAACTTGTTAAAGTTCTTGAAACAGAAATACAGGAAAACGAAGAGAATGGCTGCACTAGCGAAACAGAAAATGAAGCAGAAAGTGAATCCTAAACAGGAAAAGGGGAAGAACAATGGAAGAAAAGGTTTTACATATATTGGAAAATAATTGCCGTATTAGTTTTGAACAAATGGCAGTTATGCTGGATACGGACACGGAGACTGTGCGTAGGATAGTAGAAAGATTGGAAAAAGAAGGCATTATTGTTGGGTATAAATCCTTGATTAATTGGGAGCGGACAACGGCAGAGAAAGTAAAAGCGATTATTGAACTCAAAGTGACGCCGCAGCGCGGAAAAGGGTTTGATGCGGTAGCGGAAAAAATCTATAAATATCCGCAGGTAGCAAGTGTATATTTGATGTCGGGAGGATTTGATCTCGGCGTTATCGTAGAAGGAAAAACCATGAAAGAAGTGGCGCTGTTTGTGGCGGAAGTGCTGGCGCCGATTGAAGAGGTCATTTCTACGGCGACACATTTTGTCCTGAAAACATTTAAAGATCATGCGATTGAATATATCCGTGAAGAAAAAGATACCAGGCAGGTGATTTCATTATGAACGTTGCAGAGCAGTTATCAAAAAAAGTGGTTGAAATTCCACCGTCCGGTATTCGTAAATTTTTTGATATTGTGAATGAAATGGACGGCGCAGTGTCGCTGGGGGTTGGAGAACCTGATTTTGTAACGCCGTGGCACATACGCGAAGAGGGTATCTATTCATTAAAACAAGGGCAGACCTATTATACCTCTAATTGGGGGTTGATGGAGCTGCGTGAAGAAATATGCGCCTATATGCAAAGAAGAACTGGTTTGACGTATCATCCCGAAAATGAAGTGTTAGTTACAGTAGGCGGAAGCGAAGGAATTGATTTGGCAATCCGCGCATTGGTGAATCCGGGCGATGAAGTGCTTATTCCGGAACCTTGTTTTGTTTGTTATGCGCCTTGTACAAAGCTGGCAGGTGGCGTACCGGTGCCGATTGTGACAAAAGCGGAGGATAAGTTCAAATTGATGCCGGAAGCGTTGGAGAAAAAAATCACATCCAAGACAAAACTGCTGATTTTGCCGTATCCCAACAATCCGACCGGCGCCATTATGACAAAAGAAGAATTGGAAAAAATTGCGGCAGTGCTGTGCAAGACAAATATAATGGTACTGTCGGACGAAATTTATGGAGAACTGACTTATGCACAGGAGCATACGTCCATTGCAACATTAGAGGGAATGCAGGAGCGTACCGTCATTATCAACGGCTTTTCTAAAACCTATGCAATGACGGGCTGGCGTTTGGGATATGCGGTTGGTCATAAAGACTTACTGTATCAAATGACAAAAATTCATCAATATGCAATCATGAGTTCGCCCACCACCAGCCAATATGCGGCGATTGCCGCGTTGCGAAATGGCGATGAAGATATTGAACGTATGCGTGAAGAATATAACTACCGCCGCCGGGTCATGGTGGATGGTTTCCGAAAAATGGGGCTGGATTGTTTTGAACCGGAGGGGGCATTTTATGTATTTCCGTCCATTCAGTCTACCGGTATGGATAGTGAAACCTTCTGTGAGTCTCTGCTGAAAGCGCAAAAAGTAGCAGTAATTCCTGGAACAGCATTTGGTAGCAGCGGTGAAGGCTTTATTCGCGCATCCTATTGTTATTCTTTAAAAAGTATTAATGAAGCACTGGAAAGAATTGCGGCATATGTGGAAGGATTGAAAGCATGAAAGAAGTAGGTATTACGTCGTGCGAGCATTATGAAAATGAAAGTGTATTACAATCTGTGCGGGAGCTTGTCGGTAAACTGGGCGGTATGGAACGTTTTGTCCGGCGTGGGGATAGGGTAGTGGTAAAACCGAATTTGATTCAAAAACGCCGTCCGGATGACGCGGCAACAACGCATCCTTCTGTAGTGCGCGCTGTGTGTATTCTGGCAATGGAAGCAGGCGGTGTTGTCACGATTGCGGAAAGTCCAGGAGGTCCTTATAATAAAGCGATTTTAAAAAATTTATACCAGACTTGCGGCATGACGGAAATCGTGCAGGAATTGGGTATAAAATTAAATGAGGATATTTCATTTCAAAGTATTCCCTACGAAGCAGGAAAAGCGGTCAAAGGATTTGATATCATTTCGCCGATCTTAGACGCGGATGTGGTAATTTCGGTTTCTAAATTGAAAACGCATGTCATGAGTTATATGACCGGCGCAGTCAAAAATTTATTTGGTTGTATTCCAGGAACCTATAAAGCGGAATATCATTTTAGAATGCCAGATAAAAAGACATTTTGCAACATGCTGGTAGACCTATGTGAATGTATTAAACCAACGCTTTCCATCATGGACGCAGTGGAATGTATGGAAGGAAATGGTCCTACCAGCGGGTCGCCGCGTTACGCCGGCTATTTGCTTGGTAGTGCGGACCCTTATGCACTGGATGTAGTGGCATGTAAAGTGGCGGGATTGGATATAGAAGCAGTGTATATCCTGCAAAATGCACAGGAGCGCGGTTTGCTGAAACTTGAAGATGTAGAGGAAATAGGGGAATATACGCCAGTGCAGAATTTTAAAGAACCGGGCGTGAAGGATATTCATTTTGTGAAAAATCCAGTTTTGAAAAAAATGGCGGAAACATTAGATGAGGTAATAACGCTAATAAAAGCCACGAAAGAAAATGCAAAAATATCAAAAGAAATTGAAAGACC
>CATIYX010000193.1 GCA_949739095.1 uncultured Clostridia bacterium
ATATGGATACCCGCGCGGTAGCCCGCGTTTCCTTCCACCATGATTTTCCCGCCGCGCATTGCGTAGCCAGCCGCATCGCCTATTGCGCCATGTACATAAATCGTGCCGTCATTCATTGTGTCGCCCGTTGCATCTTGCGCGTTACCATGCACCGTAATGGTTGCACCGTTCAAATACGCCCCCAGCGCATTGCCCGGCGTACCATGAATTTCCAAATGCTTGCCGCTCAATCCGCTGCCGATATACCGCTGTCCAATACAGTTTTCCAAAATGATTTCCCTGTCAGCGCAAGTGCGCACCTGTTCATTTAAGTCGCGAAAATGCATTGCATTTCCCTGTGCATCTAGTTTCATACGCGCACACCTCCTAATTTTTTTGCCCGTTCCGCCCGTTCAAACGCCATGAGCTGCGGTTTTTCCTTCAGCAGTTCAAAATCCACCTGTTCCAACAGTGTTCTCTCACGCACCATTGCCGTGTAAATACCCGCACGTGCCACATCGCCGATTAAAACATATCCTTTCAGCACACCGTCATCCGTTACCAGCTTTTTATAACTGCCGTCTGTCTGCGCCACATATGTTTTCCCATCGTAGCTGCCGGCAGTGATCATGCGCAGACCAAAGAATCCAATCGCATTCATGGGAATCGCATTGTCATATGCTTTTTCTCCGCCCGCCATGTTGATTCCGGCGCATTCTCCTTGCATATAGGCGTTTGGCAGCAAGGCAAGCACGCGCTGCTGTCCGGTCGTCACATCCAGGCTTTGTGCACAATCGCCAGCTGCATAAACGTCCGGCAAGGTTGTCTGGCACAAGGTATCTGTCTGAATCCCGCGCTGCGCTGCGCCGCCTGCTTGCTGCACCAGTTCACTGTTTGGACGAACACCTACTGCCACAACAACGATATCAAATGGCACTATCTTGCCGCTTTGCAAATGTGCTTTGCCATCCTCAAATTGCTGCACACTGTCCGACAGCAAAAACTGAATCCCTTTCTGCTCAATGTGTCGCTGCACCATCTGCGCACCCGTTTCATCCAAAATGCTGGGCAAAACACGATCTGCCAAATCCACTACTGTTATGCTTTTCACTTTATCCGCAATACCTTCTGCACATTTCAGTCCAACCAGTCCCGCCCCGACAATCAGCACTCGACTGTCCGACGTAAGCGTTTTTTCCAGTGACAATGCATCGTCCAAAGATAAAAAGGTGAATTTTTGTTTTACTTCGTCCAGTCCCTCCATGGGCGGCACAAACGGTTTAGAGCCGGTCGCCACCAGCAGTTTATCATAAGCAACCGCTTCTCCGCTGTCCAAAAAAACCTGTTTTGCCGCACTGTCAATGCGTACCGCTTCTTTTCCCAGCATTACCGTGCAATCCATTTCTTCATAAAAGCTGTCCGGACGGTATTTCATGCGTTCCCTATCCGTTTTCCCATAGAGCAGATAGGAAATCAGCGGGCGGGAATAGGTGTGGTAGGGTTCTTTGGAAATGATGGTGATGGAACCTTCTTTATCCTGACTGCGGATTCCC
>CATIYX010000194.1 GCA_949739095.1 uncultured Clostridia bacterium
AAATGGAGCGGGTGATGGGAATCGAACCCACACAATCAGCTTGGAAGGCTGAGATTCTACCATTGAACTACACCCGCAGATGTACATTCCCCGACCAACCTAGAATATTATACTATCTTCTTGTCCATTTGTCAATACTTTTTAGAAAATTTTTGAAAGATTTTACGAGATTATTAAAATTTTTCCATCATTTCTCACGATTCTTCACAAATTTAATTTCTAAACCCAGTAATTTTGGCTGTTCTTTCTCCCTGTACGAATCCTTGCTTTATCATTTCCTGCTTTTTCATAAAGTATGCAATTAAAATGACACCAAGCACTTATACACACATATAAAAATTCTTTCTCTTATGTTACTCAATATGATATTTTCACATATTACTGTAATAACAACTGCTTGCATTTGAGCAGGTATCCATTTTATAAAATTTTGCCTCTTAGCCGATTGAGTGCCGGCGGCAATGCTTCCTTGAATTCTGACTGGTCTTTTCCCTGATTGCGATAGTCATACATGTCAATAAACCCTTTCACTTTGCGGATATCTTCCGCCAATGCCTGTTTTTGCTGCTCTAGCAGCGTTTCTGCCAATTTTTGTGCATTCACCGGTTTTAAATACTTTCCCGCGCCTTCTAATATCTCTGTCATATGATGAATACACATACCGCGCGCCTTTTGTACAGTCTCCTGAAAGCCAGTCTCTTTCTCCCATAAATAGTAAAATACATCAATATAATGTCCTCGCACTTCCTCCAGTTTATCACATACCACACAATGTGCAGAGGCTTTCTTTAAGTTCTCCATGTCCACGGTTTCCGTCTCTTTTTGAAACAATCCTTTTTTTCCGTTTTCTTTTACTTTTGCCCTCTTTAGTTGTTCCTCTAAATGCTCCATATGCGTACTTATCATGAGCGCCAAACTCAATCGGTTTCCGCTGTCATATAGCTGCTTCAAATGCTGCGCACAAAATCCTGTTTCATTGGATTGCACTCTGCTGTCCGGTTCCATCATAGAATCTCCCAATGTATAACCCAATTCCTCCTGCACGATTTTATCCTCCAGATAACAAAATACACAATCACAATCGGTTTGATACGCGTCTAATAATGGTATGGTATAAATCTTTTCTTTCATGGCTTCCTCCCATAATTCCGACTGGTATAGCAATCAATACAATGTTCTGATACGTATAGAGTCTTCCAGTCTCTCTTGCTATGGTTCTAAATAGCGGAATCATAAACCGCCCACTATTCGCCTTTCTTTTTTCAAAAACAACTATAAAAATGTTCCGGGAAATGATTCCCGGAACATTTTGCGTCACATCTTATTTTTTGACCCAAGTCATCATTTTTCTCAGCTCTGCGCCAACTTTTTCAATTTGATGTTCGGATTCCATTCTTCTCATTGCCATAAAGTGCGGACGACCCACTCTGTTTTCTGTGATCCAATTTCTTGCAAAGGTTCCATCCTGAATTTCGTGCAGCACTTTTTTCATTTCTTTTTTCGTGTCTTCTGTGATAATTCTGTTACCAATCACATAGTCGCCATATTCTGCTGTATCACTGATAGAATATCTCATACGGTTCAAGCCGCCTTCAAAAATCATATCTGTGATAAGTTTGGTTTCATGCATACATTCAAAGAATGCACTTTCGGGCTGATAACCAGCTTCTACCAGTGTTTCAAAACCAGCTTTAATCAGTGCAGATATACCACCACACAAAACAGCTTGTTCACCAAACAAGTCGGTCTCTGTTTCTTCTTTAAAGGTCGTTTCAAGAATACCAACCCGTGCGCCGCCGATACCGGCAGCATAAGCCAATGCATAATCTTTCGCACGACCGGTATAGTCCTGATAAACCGCAATCAAATCCGGCACACCTTGTCCCAGAACATATTGCGCTCTTACTGTATGACCTGGTCCTTTCGGTGCTACCATAAATACGTCAACATTTGCCGGCGGTTTAATTTGACCATAGTGAATATTAAAGCCGTGCGCAAATACCAACGCATTGCCTTCTTCCAAATTATCTTTGATATTTTCTTCATACAGTGCAGCCTGTTTTTCATCATTTACCAAAATCATAATGATGTCAGCAGCTTTTGCTGCATCTGCAGAGGTCATTACCTTTAATCCTGCTTCCTCTGCTTTTGCCCATGACTTACTGCCTTCATACAGCCCAACGATTACGTCAACGCCGCTTTCGTGCAGATTCATTGCATGTGCATGTCCCTGACTGCCGAAGCCGATTACAGCGACTTTTTTTCCTTTCAACAGACCCAAATTACAGTCTTTTTCATAATACAGTGTTGCCATTTTGACTCATCCTCCATTTATATATTATTGATTTTTGATACCTAAATGACCGCGTTCTAAAGACAGCATACCACCACGTACGACTTCCACAATACCAAACGGTTCCAGCATTCCTAAAAACGCATCTATCTTATCCTCTGTGCCAGTCAACTCAATGGTTAATGTCTCGGGAGACACATCAATGATATTGGCACGGAAAATATTAACAATTTGTACAATTTCGCTGCGGTTTTTAGAATTACATCTGATTTTGAGAAGTGTAAGTTCCCGCCGCACACAAGTATTTTTATTGAGTTCCTTCACCTTGATAACATCTACTAATTTGTTAAGTTGTTTTACTACTTGTTCAATGGTTGCTTCATCTCCGGTTACTACAATGGTCACACGTGACACACCCGGGTCATCTGTCACACCGACTGCCAAAGAATGAATATTAAATCCACGACGGCTAAACAACCCCACAATGCGGAGCAGTACCCCGGCATGATTTTCTACTAAAACGGAAAGAATATGTTTCATCCGAGTCTCCTCCTTATAATGTATCTTCCTGCGCATCAATATTGATTTGCAGTAAATATGGTCCATCCCATGCCAACATTGTTTCATATGCTTTCTCTAAATCTGCATAATCACTGACAACCGCTGCTTCAATTCCATAAGCAGACGCCAGCACAGAAAAACCAGGATTTCCTGCCAGATGTACAGCATAGTTGTTATAATCACGTACCCGCTGGTACTCATTCACCATACCTAATTCATTGTTGCACAATAGAATGATTTTAATATCCAACTCATGCGCTGCAATGGTTGCAAGTTCTCCCATAGACATTTGGAAACTTCCATCCCCTTCCACCGCAATGACCTGCCGATTCGGCGCTGCCAATTTTGCGCCTACAGCTGCCGGTAATCCATATCCCATGGTACCAAAACCGCCGGACGTGATAAACTTAGTCTGATCTTTAAAATTCCAGTTACGTGCCGTCCAAATCTGGTTCTGTCCCACTTCTGTTGTGACAATTGCGTTCTCTTTCACCATCTCTGAAAGCAGGTGCAGTGCATTTTTGGCACAAATTGTACCATTGGTTTGCGGCACGCGAATTGGTTTTTTATGCGCAGCAATTTCCGCTGTCCAATCTGTATATGGCTCATCTTGCTCCAACAATGTCAGCATTTGCGTTAAAACATCTTTAATATCACCGACAATCGGGGTATTGGTGCTAACAATCTTTCCAATTTCCGCCGGGTCCACATCAACATGTACAATGCGTTTATCCTGTAATGTTGCCGGTGCCGGAACCGCGCGGTCTGAAACGCGCGCCCCAACAATAAATATTAAATCTGCATTTTTCAGTGCAAAATTTGACTGTGCCATACCGTGAGACCCCACCATACCAAAATTCAGCGGGTGATCTGTCGGCAATACACCAAGTCCCAGCAAAGTAGAAACCACCGGCACATTAGTTAACTCCACAATTTTTCGGAATTCCTTGATAGAATCAGATAAAATAATACCGTGTCCTGCTAGGAAAATAGGACGTTTTGCCTGCTGAAGCTCACTGACAGCACGCTTAATTTGCATTTCATGCCCTTTAACTGTTGGTTTATATCCACGGATATCCACCTTCTCCACTTCCGGCACCTCAATCTCCTGAAGCTGCAAATCCATTGGAATATCCACCACGACCGGTCCCGGACGCCCTGTAGCTGCAATATAAAACGCCTCATGAAAAATCCGCGGTATCTGCGTCGCATCTTTTACCAAATAACTATGTTTACAATATGGCGCAGTTGTACCAAACATGTCCACTTCCTGAAAAACATCGCGCCCGATTTGGTCTGATGTCACTTGTCCTGTAATTGCAACAAGCGGTATGGAATCCATATAGGCATTGGCAATTCCTGTCAACAAATTCGTCGCACCAGGTCCTGATGTTGCAATACATACACCGACACCGCCATCAACACTAGAATATCCGGTTGCTTCATGTGCACCAGACTGCTCACTGCGCGGAAGAATATGCCGGATATTTGATTTAGAAAGCGCCTGATGTAGCGGTGTACTTGCGGCACCCGGATATCCAAACACAGTATCTATATTATGCTTTATTAAAATATCAACAATCACTTCGGCTGCGGTCTTCCTCATAACTACCTCCTTGTAGTATAAAAATATCTTTAAAAAATATTGTATCAGACAATTATTTTTTTGTCAACTCACACTATATAATTTTAACAGAAAATATGTTATAA
>CATIYX010000195.1 GCA_949739095.1 uncultured Clostridia bacterium
CAAATGCAGGACCCGAACACCACCAAAGGAATGGTGGAACGGGATGTCGTGCGTATTGTAACTGCCGGAACTATGACAGATGAGAACGTGTTGGAAGCGACGCGCAACAACTTTTTGGCATCTGTTTGCAAGGATGCGGAGGGGATGTTTGCGGCGGCGTTTGTAGATTATTCTACCGGTGAATTGTTTGTGACGCAGTTTGATGATGACATTTATATGAATCTGCAAAATGAATTTGCACGCTTTATGCCATCGGAAGTGCTGTTTGCAGAGGATGTGTCGATTGACCGCAAGATATTTGACCTTGCTAATGAAACAATCGGCGCATATGTCTCCACAGGGACGGCAGAATATTATGACCCGCAAATTGCGCGGCGAGTGATGCTAAAACAATTTGACGTGCAGTCTTTGGCGGAACTGCATATGCCAGAAACCGGTCCGATGGCAAGTGCGGTTGGGTCATTGATTTCCTATATTATTTATACGCAGAAAACAGATATTTCGCATATCAATCAGGTTCAAATATATAAAATCGGAGAATTTATGGATGTGGACCTTTCTACCAAACGGAATTTGGAACTGGTACAAAATATGCACAGTAAAAATAAGCGTGGTTCTTTGCTGTGGGTGTTGGATCAGACTAAAACGGCAATGGGCGCGCGGAACATGCGTAAATGGGTGGAACAGCCACTTATACATAGTGGGAAAATTCAAAGTAGACTGGACAGTGTGGAAGAATTGATTCAGAATATGCAAGTGAAAGCAGATGTGGAGGAGGCACTTGCGTCTATTCGCGATATAGAACGGCTGACAGGACGTATTGTCAGTAAATCGGCAAATGCCCGCGATCTGCGCGCTCTGGCAGATTCTCTTAAACCTCTGCCGCAGCTCAAATTTGGATTGTCGCGATTTGAAACGCCTATGCTGCGAAAGTTACATGACGCACTGGATTGCCTGGAGGATTTGTGCCAGATTTTAGACTATGGTATTGTGGAACAACCGCCTATTACAGTGCGGGAGGGCGGAATGCTCAAACCTCACTATAGTGAACAGCTCGACGCTTACCGCGCGGCAACAACGGAAGGGAAAAAATGGATTGCAGAGCTGGAAAATAAGGAGAAGGAAAAGACTGGCATTAAGAATTTGAAAATTAAATTTAACCGAGTTTTTGGCTATAATATTGAAGTCTCCAAGGGGCAGCTTGACAACGTACCCGACTATTATGTACGCCGCCAGACACTGGCGAATGGAGAACGGTTTGTCACACCGGAACTCAAAGAAATTGAAGAAAAGGTGCTGGGCGCGCAGGATAAAAGCATTCAACTGGAATATGACTTGTTTTGTGAAATGCGTGATACTGTAGCAAAAGCGCACAGTCGTGTGCAAAAGAGTGCGCAGGTGATTGGGACGCTAGACTGCTTGGTATCGTTGGCAAATGTCGCAATGCGGAACAATTATTGCAAACCGAAGGTGAACACAGGCGGAGAGATTTCCATTCAAGATGGTCGGCATCCTGTGGTGGAACAGGTATCGAAGGAACTATTTGTACCGAACGATACATTTTTGGATGAACAGGAAAACCGACTGGCAATTATTACAGGACCTAACATGGCGGGAAAATCCACCTATATGCGGCAGGTAGCGCTGATTGTACTGATGGCGCAGATAGGCAGCTATGTTCCGGCAGGTGAGGCGCAAATCGGGATTGTGGACAAAATTTTCACGCGCGTTGGTGCATCGGATGATTTGACCATGGGACAAAGCACTTTCATGGTGGAAATGAGCGAAGTTGCTAATATTTTGAAAAATGCAACGCGGGAAAGCCTGATTATCTATGATGAAATCGGGCGTGGTACGAGTACATATGACGGCTTGGCGATTGCGTGGTCTGTGTTGGAATATACGGTAGACCAAAAGAAATGCGGCGCGAAAACGTTATTTGCAACACATTATCATGAACTAACCGGACTGGAAGATGTGATGGATGGTGTGAAAAACTATTGTGTTGCTGTAAAAGAACGCGGAGAGGACATTATCTTTTTGCGTAAAATCATTCAGGGCAGCGCTGACCACAGTTACGGTATTGAGGTCGCCAAACTGGCGGGTGTACCGGAGCAGGTGATTCGCCGCGGAAAAGAAATTCTGGCTGGGTTGGAGGATGAAAATAAGCAGGTGGAAATCAAACATGCAGGGCGGAAAGCAGCGTCTGGCGCGGGTGGACAGGTGAGCATGGATATGCTGCCGGGACAAGAAGCATTAGAAAAGCTGAAAAAGATAAATATTGATACACTAACGCCCATTGAGGCGCTCGGCATGTTGCACGAACTGAAGCAAATGCTGTAAAAGAGAAAAGGACTGATACAAATGATTCAGGTACTAGATAGTACGCTGTCAAACATGATTGCAGCGGGGGAGGTAGTAGAACGTCCCATGTCCGTTGTCAAAGAATTGTGTGAAAATGCAATTGATGCCGGTGCAACGGCAATCACTGTGGAAATCAGCGGCGGCGGGCTGGAAATGATGCGCGTCAGCGATAATGGCAGTGGTATTGCACCAGAGGAAGTGGAAACAGCATTTTTATGCCATGCCACCAGCAAAATTAGTAAGCCGGATGATTTAACGGAAATCCGCACATTGGGGTTCCGTGGCGAAGCGCTCGCCAGTATTTGTGCAGTGGCGCGGGTGGAGATTCAGACCAAAGCCTATGGCTACGATTTAGGTGTAGCGTGCCGATTGGAGGCAGGCGAGGTGATTTATCGCGAGGAAACAGGATGCGCGCAGGGAACGGTTATAACGGTGCGGGATTTATTTTTTAACACGCCCGCGAGAAAAAAATTCCTGCGCAAAGACTATACAGAAGCGGGATATATTGAAGAATCGGTACGCAAACTATCGCTGGCACATCCGGAGATTTCTTTCCGCTACATCAACGAACGAAAAGAGAAAATTTTCACACCGGGTGATGCGCGACTGGAAAATGCGGCATTGTGCCTGTATGGCAAGGATGTGGCGAGGGAACTGCTGTCGGTTCAAAATAATTATGAAGGCATCCGTGTGGAGGGACTGGTTGGTAACATTTCTTTATATAAGAAAAATAGAAGTATGCAGACGTTTTTTGTTAACAACCGCTGTATTGTGAACCGTGCGATGGCGGCGGCGCTAGAGGAAGCCTATAAGGGGTTGCTGGCTGGTGGTTGTTTCCCGGTCGCAATGATTAAACTGTTTGTGGACCCTGCCAGTGTGGATGTAAATGTGCATCCAGCAAAACTGGAAGTCAAGTTCATCAACGAAAGTGCAGTCTATAAAGCAGTATATTGGGCGGTGAAAAATGCAGTATCAGCAAAAAAAATTACGCCGATGCTTAGCGTTCAGCCGGAATCGGAAGTGCAAGAGAAGATGGAGCCGCTACAGGACGTACCACAGCCGCGGCAGGACAAGCCATCTATGCAGCGCGCACACGAAACATTACCACTGCAGCAATATATGGAGCCGCCGCAACCGCATATTCCGGCGAAATCTTCCACAGCGGCAGTACATATGGTGCAGGAGGAAACGGTGCCGAAGCGGCGTATGGATCCTGCATTGCAGCAAACTTTAGCAGCATTTTTGGAAGGGCAGCAGGGGTCGAAGGAACAGGGAAAAACAGACGAAACAGAAACTGAGCTGCAAAAGAAAGACCATGTGGAACCACCGGAATCTGACAGAACAAAAAAGGTGACAGCAACCGAAGAAGAAAAAGTGCAGCAGACGGGGCTGTCGTTGGAACAATTGCATGATTACCGTGTGATTGGTCAGTTGTTTGCAACCTATATTTTGTTGGAACAAAATGGGAAACTGATTATCATTGACCAACATGCAGCGCATGAACGGCTGATTTACGAACGATTAGTCCGACAGCGAGGAAAACATGCAATCACACCTCAGCAATTGCTTCTGCCGGAAGTCGTGACACTTATGCCGGTGGAGAAAGGGTTTGTGCTGGAAAATCTTTCGCTGCTGGAGGAGCTGGGGTTTGAGGTGGAGGATTTCGGTAGCGGTGATGTAGCGCTGCGCAGCGTTCCTGCTGAAGTGGAAACGGAGTGCATTTCTGATATGTTCATGGAGGTTGTAACACTAGGTATGAAAAATGCAAACAGCTTGACGCCAGAAGTGCAGGAACGTATGCTTTATACAGTGGCGTGCCGCGCAGCAATCAAGGCAAGCAAAATTTTGACGCAGCAGGAAATGGAACAGTTGGTGGATGAGGTGCTGAGAACGCCGAATACATTAACCTGTCCGCATGGACGTCCTGTGACAGTGGCGCTGGACAAGACGTTTATGGAAAAATTGTTTAAACGCAAATTATAGGAAAGGCGTGTGGAAAGGACTTATGATACCGCTACTGGTAATTGGCGGACCGACGGCAAGCGGTAAAACAGCAGTAGGAATCCGCCTAGCGAAATTATTAAACGGAGAAATTATTTCGGCAGACTCCATGCAGGTCTATCGCCATATGGATATTGGAACAGCGAAACCGGATTTAGCGGAGCGAGATGGAATTGTTCATCATTTGCTGGATATCGTGGAGCCGACGGAGAATTTTTCGCTGGCACAGTATGTACCGTTGGCACATCAAACAATTGAGGAAATCCGCGCTCGTGGGAAGCTACCTATTCTGGTGGGCGGAACAGGGCTATATATTGATACAGTTGTGCAAAATATCAAACTTGGTGAGCAAGAGAAAGACACAGGAGCGGTGCGGGAAAAACTTATGCGTCAGGTGGAAGAAAAGGGCAGTGTGTGGTTGCATGACTATTTAGAAAAAATAGACCCTGAGAGCGCCGCAAAAATTCATGAAAACAATGTGAAACGGTTGGTGCGGGCAGTGGAGGTCTATGAACTGACAGGCGTTACCATGAGCGAGCACAACCGCCGAAGCCGTCTGGAACCGCCGCGGTACCGGACGTATTATATGGCGCTGGAACATGAACGGGAGGCGCTATATGACAGGATTGACCGGCGGGTGGATATCATGATGCAACAGGGGCTTTTAGAGGAGGTGCAGCAATGCATCGCGCTGGGCGCAGGACGGCAGCACACCAGTATGCAGGCGATTGGATACCGGCAGATGTTAGATTATCTGGAGGGTAACAGTTCTTTGGAGGAAGCAGTGGAAAAAATCAAACAGGAAAGCCGGCGATATGCCAAACGGCAATTGACGTGGTTCCGGCGCAGTGCACAGCACTGGAGGAAACCGGAGGATATTCGGGAAGAAGAATTGATAAAATGGGCGAAAGGTGAGATATGAAATATGAGAAATGGAATCAATTTGCAGGATACACTGCTCAACCAGGCGCGGAAAGAGAATATTCCGGTAACAGTATTTTTATTAAATGGGTTTCAAATCCGCGGTGTGATTCGTGGGTTTGACAATTATTGCATACTTGTAGATTCGGAGGGGAAACAGCAACTGATATACAAACATGCAATTTCCACATTGATACCAGCAAAAACAATTTCGGTCATGGATGCAAAGGAATAGAACGCTTGAAGGAGGAATGCTTCCGTGAAAAAATTGATTACGGTAGCTATATTGGCGGCAGTGGTAATTGGTTGCTGGAGCCTGTATACTAATTTTACCGGCGGTAGCAAGACCACGGTGGTGGTAAGCGGCACCTATGAAGAAAGTGTGAACGCCAACGGGATTGTGATTCGCAAGGAATATCCTATTATGGTGGATGCACAGGGAACGCTGCAAAGCAATGTAGCGAGTGGCACGAAAGTGACACGTTGGGCGAATGTAGGATACTGGTATAAGGGGAATGTGGATCCTAAAGTGAGTCAGGATTTACAGGAAGTCAACGAACGCATTCATGAAATGAATATAGCGGAGACCAGCGACAGCTATGTGAGTCAGGACGCGATGCTGATTGACAACCAAATTAGCACGCTTTCGGAGGAAATTGTCCAGTATACAAAAGAAGGTAACTTCACAAAGGTGGAGGAAACGAAGCGACGCATTAACAGTCTAATGGGCAGAAAAACAGCAGCCAGCGGCGGAAATAGTGCAATGTCTACGTTGAAAAGCGAACTGGAAAATCAAAAGCAACAATTGGAAGCACAGCTTGGCAGCCAGCGGCAGAATTTGACTGCGCCGCATGGCGGCATATATTGCGACACGGTGGATGGGTTGGAAACACAATTGACAATGGAAAACAGCAATTCTCTCGGTGTATCTGATTTGGAAAATCTCCTCAAACAGGATAAGTTCACAGTGAACACCAGCACCACTCCGTTTCCTGCTTGTAAAGTAGTAGATAACAGTGAATGGCAAACTGCCGTGTTAGTATCCAAAAAGGATGCACAGGATTTTCAGGTAGAGCAAAAAGTCCGTCTACGGATTACTGGCGATGAACATGAGGCTGTGGAAGCAAAGGTAAGCAGTATTTCTGTGGAACAAAACGGAAAAAACGTGATTGTTGTAACCAGTTCCAAATATGTGCCGAATATTTATATGAAACGCAGTGTGAATGTTGATATCATTAAAAAGGAATATTCAGGTCTGAAAGTACCGTCAGAGGCTGTGGTGGAGCAAAATAGTGAAACATTTGTGTATATCAACAAGCTTGGCGTTGCGGAAAAACGTACTGTTAATGTACTCTATAAAGCGGAGGATATCGCCATCATTAAGGAGGACAATGTCAGAGAAGATGCGTTGCTGCTCTACGATGATGTAATAACAAACCCTGATTCGGTGTAATATAGAAAGAGAGTTTCTTAAAAGGAGGGGAGGGATGCGGAGATGGAAAGTGGAATGCAAGAAAGAATCGCTTCTGTCAGACAGCGGATTGCACAGGCAGCGCAGCGTGCAGGACGCAGCGAAAAAGATATTACGCTGATTGGCGTGAGTAAAACGAAACCGGCGGTACTCGTAAATGAGGCGCTGGCGTGCGGCATTACAGATATTGGTGAGAACCGCGTTCAGGAGCTTTCGGAGAAGCTGCCGGAGCTGGAAGGAAATCCACGGGTGCATTTGATTGGTCATTTGCAGACCAACAAGGTTAAGCAGGTGATTGGAAAGGTGGATTTGATTCACTCCGTAGATTCGCTGAAGGTGGCAAAAGAAATCTCGCGTCAGTCACTGGCAGAAGAGCTAGTGACGGATGTATTGCTACAAGTGAATATCGGCAGAGATGAAAATAAGTTTGGGTTTTTGACAGAAGAGATGCCGGAGGTGCTGCAAGAAATCTCGCCTTTGGCGGGAATTCGGGTGCGGGGGCTGATGACAGTGCCGCCGATAGAACAGGATTCTGGCAAAACAAGAGCACATTTTCAAAGTTTATACAAAGTTTTTATTGACATTCCTCAGATTTATGATAATATTAAAATGGAGTACTTATCTATGGGTATGAGCGGTGATTTTGAGATTGCCGTGGAAGAGGGCGCAAATTTGGTCCGGGTTGGCAGTGCAATTTTTGGCAACCGGGCGTGAGGTATGCGTGCAAAAGAAAAAGATGCAGGAGGGGCTTTAGGAATGGGAAAAATTACATCTAAATTGTTGAACGCGATGGGATTTAGTGGTGAGGACGATGATTACGGATTCGAGGAAATGGATAGCACGGAAATGTATCAGGAACCACCAGTATTCACATCTTCCAAAAAGAATAAAGTCATTGACATCAATGCAACGACGCGGTTTAATGTGGTGATTATTCAACCGGACGATTTTAATGAAGCAAAGGAAATTGCCGATCACCTCAAGGAACGCCGTCCTGTTGTGATTAATCTGGAATTGCTGGAAAAAGAAGTGGCGCACAAAGTATTTGATTTTCTCAGCGGCGCAGTTTATGCGTTAGGTGGG
>CATIYX010000196.1 GCA_949739095.1 uncultured Clostridia bacterium
CGAAATGAGGTAATTACTGCGAAGCAGTTAATTATATGAATTTGCATACACACTCCTTTTGTTATGCAATGAATAGAAGAAAGACCGAACGGGTCCCCACCCGTTCGGTCTTTCTGGTTTTGCATATAAGGAAAAGTAGATTTTATATAGAGTGCGCTTTTTTATACAAAGCGCATTTTTTGTTTCAAAAACTGATTTGGTATAATGTAACATCGTTTGTACATTTTGTGTCTTCCTTTTTTTTCAGGCACACTGTATAATTGTTATATATTTACTTTATAAACAACAAAAAGCATTTAGACGAACCAAAAGAAAGGGGATAGTATGTAAAACAAGAGCGGAATAAGAAGCATAATAAAAATGTATGAAGAAATATACATTTTGTACACAAAGAAGCCATATGGAGAAAAATATGGTGGACCCACATAATCAAAAAAAGGAAGAGGGATTAGAATGAAAAAGCTTTTATCAGCGGCGATTGCTATTTGCATGGTTTTGGGGAGCATGTCAGCATTTGCAGTAACAGACAAAGTGGTTTTTGACATCACATCGCTTGGCATTGTGACAGGAGATGAACAGGGAAATTTATTGTTAAATGAAGAAATTACACGGGCAGAGTTTGTAAAGATGATGATAAACCTGCGGGGATATGCTGAAATCAGTGAAATGAATAGCGGCAACGAACTGTTCAGCGACATTCCAGAGGGACATTGGGCAAAGGGCTACATAAATTTTGCGGCAAGCATTGGTATGTTTGAAGGATATCCCGATGGAAATTTTGGACCAGAGGACAAGGTGCTGCTGCAGGATTGTATCAAAACGGTTGTAAAAGCGTTGGGATATGATGTAGTAGCGCAGCAAAAGGGGGGGTATCCAAACGGATACATTATGGTGGCAACAGAACAGCAACTACTTAAAGATATTACAGCGAGTTATAGTGCTCCTGCTGTGCGCGGCGATGTGATGACGTTGTTATATAATGCGTTGGACGTGGAACTTCTACAGGAAAGCACAAGTAATGGTAGGGTGATTTACGAGGAGTCGGACGATACGTTCCGCAGTCTACTAACGGACAAAAATGACATGGTCATGATAAAAGGTATTGTAACAACGAACAATGAAACATGGTTAGGAAATGAAATAACGGGACTGCGTGACGATGAGGTAGAAATTGATGGTATGATATTTGCAGTCGGTAAAACCAATGCGGCGGACTACATAGGACAGGAAGTACAGATATATTGCTATGAGAACGAAGCGGAAAACCGCTGGGAAATCATCAATGTTGCACCAACAAAGAAAAATAATGTTGTGACTATAGCAGCGGATGAGTATATGAACTATAGCGGTTCAAGAATTGAATATGAACGCGAAGGCAGAAAAGAATATATTTCGGTATCGCAAGATGCAGTATATTTGTATAATAACCGTATGGTACCGATATTTGACGTTGGTTATATCAATGACAACAGCACCGATATTTATGCAGTGGATAATAATGGTGATGAAATATATGACTATATTTTTGTCAATACCTATGTCAGTGTTGTTGTTGATAAGGCATATAGTAACGGAAACCTATATTTTAAAAATGAATTTAGCTTAAATGGGAGAAACTTTTTAACATTAGATGAAGAGGACGATGACCAGCATTTTACGATTGAAAATGCAACAGGAGAGACATTAAAGTATGCCGATATCAAAGCGAACGATGTTGTTTCTGTTTTCAGCAGTGAAGATGGAAAAGAATTAAAACTTATTGTATCGGATAAAAAGGTGCAAGGTACTATTCGAGAATTGCGTTCGGAAGAAGGCGTTTATATTGACGATACCTACTATGAATTTGCAAACAGTGCGGTGGAAAGCAAGTTGCGGATAGGCGATGTACGTGTGGCATACTTAAACCATGAAAATAAAGTTGTTTATGTAACAGACGAAGGTATGGAGGATGGAACAACTTTATATGGATACATACAAGAGATGGGACAGCCGGGCGGTTTCGGTAATGTTCAAGCAAAAATCATTAATAGTGCAGTGATTCGCAATGAAGAGGAAGAAAACGAAAATAAAGATGATGCGAATGTGATTCCGGTGTTGGTTTGCCAAAATGCCGGAATGAAAGTGGTCGATTTGAATGGAAAAGTGAATTATAACGGTGTGAGCATGAGTGCAGAAAAATTCATGGAAGACTTTGGCAGCGGTCCAGTGAAATATCAGCTCGACAGCACAGGAAAACTAAAAACGATTGATGACCCAGAGCAGCGGGGCGGTCAGTCCGGCGTACAAATTAAATACAATGCGAAAGATAAAGTGTTTGGCGGATATGTGGCATATGGTGGATTCCGGATTGACGACAACACGAAGGTAGTCTGTGTACCAACAAATCTGGATGCAACGGAAGAGGATTATATGGTACAATTGCGAATTGATAATAAAGACGCAAACAGACAGTATTATGCACAGGGCTATGAATATGATGAAAACAGCAAAGCAGTGAAATTCCTGGTTATTTCAGACCAGATGAAAGCGGATGATATTTTAAATATTGTACCACTGACAAGCAAAATTGGTCTGGTGTCCAGCGCTACACAAGTAACAGATGAAACAGGAGAAACTGTTTATCGAACAGAGCTGTTGTATGACGGCGAACTGATTACGCTGATGTCAAACAACATCGTGCAGGGAAAAAATGACGCCATCACACAGCTTAAACGCGGCGATTTGATTTGGTTCTCTAAAAATAATAACGGACTGATGGACAATGCACGTATCATTAAAAGTCTGAAATCGGATAACGAAAGTATGCAGGAAAATAAGGACAGCGATGAAGAGACGCTGTTTGGATATGTGAAAGAACTGTCGTTTAATGATGTGGATGTGGCAAACAACCGGACAGTGCATACGGTAAAACTAATGATAGAAAATGATAAGACAGAGGATGTGCTTATTCCGGCGAGAACACTGCCAAGTATTTATATTTATGATAGTGCAGCGAAAACAGTGAAAGTTGGCGGGCTGGAAGATATTCGACCATATACAGGCAGCGCGGCAACGTCAGATAAAGTGTTTGTTGTAAGACCACACCGGAATGTGCGGGTAGTGGTGATTGTACGCTAAGCGATGCGACAGAAAATAGGATAGCTTTGGAAACAGAATGGAAAGCTTGAATGAAGTGAAAGGAGAGAAAAAAATGAAACGGATTTTAAGCATAGCGATAGTGTTTTGTATGACGTTGAGTTTATGGTTTGCTTTGCCGGTGTCGGCAGATGATGCGTTGGAAGATGAAACGCTGACAAATGCTGGAGAAGAGATAACGAATATTCAGGATGATACTACACGGACGGAGGATAATGCGGTTGAGGTAGCAAATGTACGACCGGAAAAAATAGCGGTCGGTGAGGATGCGACTGAGGGCTGGGAAGCGTGGTATGACATTGCATTTGATAGCTTGGAGAGCGAGCAATATACTCTCGGAGCAAATGGAAACTTTACCAATAAAACAGATGATGGTGGACTGGCAGCGGAGAAAGCTGCTACAGGAGCCGGAACATGGAGCTCTGCATGGATAGTAGCGAACATGCCGGAAGATAAGGCAATCAGCGATGGAACTTATTATATGGAATTGGACTTTCAAACCAATGTTACCGGCAGCGGCAAGTTTTATATCAGTTGGCTGGGCGAAAAGGGCATTTTACTCAATGCATCGCTGACGTCAAGCAAAAACGATTTCGCGGCGTCTGCTATAGAAGGAAAAGCGGGCGGATGGCTTGGAGTAAATCCGCCGGAATATAAGCAAGGCACGCGGACAAAACTTGGTATTGTTTATGATACAGCAGATTCCTCCATTATGTTTTTTAAAGACCGGGATACAACGGACTACTCATACACAAAATACTATACGCGCGGCGCAAATGTTGATTCTATGAATCAACTGAGAATAGAGATACAGGGTGATCCTGCTGTAGGAGAATATGGTCGCGTTTATAGCTTTAAGATTTGGAAAACAGACAGCGGTTTGATTGACAGTTTGGACATATCGGATTTAACGGACGATTTACCTAATGCGATTACCAAAGACTTGACGCTACCAACGGAATTGCCAAATGGGAGTACCGTAAGTTGGTATAGTTATGATGAAAGTTTAATTGAAAACGATGGTACAGTGCATCTCCCGTCAGGACCAATTACCTGGAAAACGTCCTCCGTAACCACGAACAATAAGAAGGAGCAAAGAAAGACTTATGCTACGGCCGGCGGGCATTATCGAACGGCGACTCTAGCGGCGACTATCTCTCATCAAGGGGTAATGCAAGATAAATATTTTGATTTATGGTTCGTACCGAAGGAAATAGTAAATAATAACAATTATTTATACCTTGACCGTGAGACATTTGATAACGGTAGTGCAGATGTGGACTCGTGGACGGTAACGTCAGGCGGTGAACTTAGTGCGTCTAGTAGAACATCTTCATCTGCATATACTTGGAGCGGCTATGGTAGGGGGAACTTTGTGCATACAAAATCTGCAGATATCTTTTATTGCACACGAAATTTTGTCACAAAAGGTGATGACAGAAGATTTGGTGCAACAGGAAAAGTGTTTTTGGAAGTGCCATACACTCTGTCAACAGGCGTCCGGGAATGTTCGGTAGAGGTGCTTGATTCAGAGGGCGGTACTGCATGTACTGTCAGAATAAATGACTGGAATAATAAAGTGAAACACCCAGACTATACGTCGATTGCCCATGGATTTGTGACAGTAGGTTGTTCAAACACTGTTGAAGGTGCAAGAGATTTTGACTATGTGCAGACCGGCGAAGGATTTGTTCCTGAAAACATGCTTTACGGGCAATATGGCGCACTATCCAGAGATTCTACGTTACATATCTTACGATTTTATATTGATACGGAAACCCGCAGATTGCAGGTATACTTGGACCATGATGCAAAAGGTGATTATACAACTACAACTAATAATAAAAGCCAAAATGTATTACTCGTAGATAAATACATCTACGCTGATGCAAAAGATGTAAGCGGTATTCGGATTTCACTCGGACCGGGCGGCGCAGTCTCGAGTACAGCTTATTTTGATGATATTACCCTGGCAGTGGAAAGCGACAACAAAGCGCTAACCAGACTGGAGTTGGATAAAGCAAATTTCTTAACGTTTGAAAATATCAAAGGGTCAAATGATAACCGGCAGAGAGCGGTGGTAGAGGATTTAGATTTGGAACACGTGCCGTTCTATTTAGGAACAAAACTGGTTTCTTGGGCTTCTTCTGACGAGTCAGTTGTTTCTTCCGCCACCGGTGAGGTGACTCGTGGCAGCGAGGATAAGCAAGTAACACTAACGGCAACGCTTCAAAACGGTGATGAGACAATGGAGGCGGAAATTCCGATTGTTGTCAAACGTGAATCTACCCAGAATATTGGTGATCCGATGGATAATATTTTCATGGCAGGGAAAGTGACGGCAAGTTCCGGTAACTCATCACAAAGCAATGTCAATGATGGGAAGCTGGGAACAGCGTGGACAGCGCTTGAGGAAAATTCCGATTTACAAATTGCATTTGCAGAGCCAACAAAGATTTCGCGTGTCATTTTACACGAAAAGGAAACAAGCACTGGTTATTTGGTGAATGGGTTTGTGATAGAAGCATCAGATAACGGTACAGATTGGAAGACTATAGCAGAAGGGACGACAATCGGCGATGATGAAGTGGTTGATTTTGAACCGATTGAAACAAAATATATCCGTTATCGTGTGACGTCGCAGGATAAAGGTTATACAGGACTTTACGAAATAGAAGGATATTATGAGCCGACAGATGAAAACCGTGTGAAAGCGGATATTGAATGGTTAAAAACGCTGCACACAGGAACTGCTGTTTCCGGTGCGCTGGATTTGCCGGTAACAGGAAAATTTGGGTCTGTTATCCGTTGGGAGTCCTCCAACACGGCTGTGCTCTCCAATGATGGAAAAACATTTACACGTCCCCAAGAAGATACGCAGTTTACGTTAACAGCAACAGTCAGCAGTGGTTCCTGCACGCAGCAACAGCCATTTCAGAAAAAGGCAACCGGCAGCAGTGGAAGCGGCAGTGGCGGAAACGGTGGAGGCGGTAACCGATATCCAGATAAAAATACTGTGAGTTCTAAGGGAAACGGTGGTGCACTTAGCAATAGCGGTGGACTAGTCAACGTTCTTCCCGGTCAAGGTTCTGGGCTGCCAAGCGCTCCAGCAGACCCGATACCGCAAACAGGAATCTTCCGTGATGTGCCGAAAGGAAGCTGGTGCTATGAATATGTAGAAGAGTTAGCGGAAAAAGGTATTATCAATGGATATGATGGTGCCTTTTATCCGTCAGAAAGTGTGACGCGTGAGGAGTTTGTTAAAATGCTTCTGGGTACGTTGGAAATTGAGCCGACAGAAAAGGCAACAGAGTTCAGTGATGTGAAAGAAAATGAATGGTATACCACATACGTTGCGACGGCTGCAAAGATGGGGATTGTCGACGGGATTGGCGGCGGCATATTTGGTATTGGACAGACCATTACCAGACAGGACATGGCAGTGATGGTGATACGGGCACTGGAAGCGGTCGGAAAAGAATTGCCGCAAAACGACGAAGTGAAAGAATTTGGTGATGGCGTGGATATCAGCGATTATGCAAGAGAAGCAGTTGAAACGTTGGTGCAGGCTGGCGTCATCAGTGGCGATGAAAACAATCAATTTAATCCCAACAATAATTTAACCAGAGAACAAGCGGCAAAAATCATTTGTATATCAGGAGGGATTAAAAATGAAAAGTAAAAAGCTAATTTCCCTTATCTTATCAGCTGTAATGGTAGTCTCCTGTCTGCCCGTATGGGCAGAAGGGGGACTGCCGCAGCAGTCGGAAGGTGCGATAGAATCGCAGGTGAGTAGTGAAGCGAGAGAGCAAGTAATGAAATTGCTGGAGGAATTAGTGCCGCAGCAAAATGCAGCGCCAATGACAGAGCAGAAAGCACCTGATGCAGAAATTGACATGGAACTTGCTGTGCAGGAAGCAGTTCGCGTTTCGGAAGGCGCTTTGAAGCCGGCAAACGGCGGCTACTGGCACGAATCTATGGAGCAATATCAAGAGTTTGACTATTCCGACCCCCATTGGGTTTCGGATAAAAATTTCTTTGGAGAGTGGGATGGAACCACATGGGTGAAAAGACCCAAAATTGACTACTCCTATGGTGATAGTAAATTGCTTGCCGGTGCAGAGGAAGCGGTGAAGGACGGAGACTATGAACTTGCCAAGGAATTTGTATTTGAATATTATAAAAATAAATTTCAAAATCAGCCCCGTGTGCTTCAAGAGTCGGCGGACCGCAGAGTAGAGCTTCAATCAGTATTACAGTTTGATAATATGTTTTTCAATCAAGCAACGGGATTTATGCCGCAGGATATTGTCAGCGTACCCAATGAAGATGATTGGGTTTCTGCAAATGTTATAGAAATAGCACAAACAGCGGCAAGTGGAGTGAACAAGGAACAGTGCTTTATCGCAGTGGCACTGAAAAAAGACGGTTACGAGGCAGTTTTTAACAGCAATGACGCAGAGGATGAGAATCTGAGACCTTATGTGGAAGCGGTAGTAAATGGCGTCAAAAAAACCTTCTATCCTACACAGGACGTGATGATTTCTGCTGGTTCCAATAATAAAAAAAATTATGCAGGAGAAAAGACTATTTCTGTGCGGGAGGCGGCAATCGGAGAAGCACAGCCGGTGAATAGCGATACGAAACGTATGTATATCAATATTGATTTCACAGGTTTGGTGGCAGGAGATGACATCACAGAAGCGCGACTTTATCTCTATGGGCATAATACCAAACCGGAGGGAAACAAGGATGTTGTATTGTTTTATACAAATGCCGCTACTTGGAATGAAAACACAGTAACCTGGTCGGCTTTGGAACATTTGATTTTTTCGTTTGACGGTGAATCCGGTCCAAAGTGGGAACAACCGGATGGAGCGGGCTACCGGTTTCAAGAGGAAATGAACCGTTTTGAAAAATATGCCCAAGCTATGCGTATGCGGTATCGTTATACCAAGAATGAGGTCTATGCGTATCATGGACTGCGGACATGGCTGGACTATTACCGTAAAAAGGGTAACATTGAAGGCTATCATGTGAATTTGGATTTGGGGGTTCGGGCGAAGGAACTACCGATTGACTTGGCATATTATGCAGACAGTGAGTTTATGACGAAAGAGGTATTTACACCAATGCTAAAATTTGCTTGGCAAATGGGTGGTGAACTCGTCAGACTTTGGAATGAAAAATCGCTGACTTCCAACTGGGGTTCCTATGAAACAGGTGGTTTGAGTAATTTGGCAATTAACTTTGCTGAACTTTATGACGCGTCAGCACCGTTGCAGGAAGGCGCTACGCCGGAAGTCGGTGGCAGGGGCGGCTGGCTTGAAGTTGCTGGTTACCGATATGTTGCAATGGCGGGTGAAACAACATATGAAGACGGAAGCTGTGCAGAATGTTCTGTAGAATATACCGTAGAAATCATTGAGAAAGCAATGGATATGAAAAAGCTAGCAGATGAGGCGGGATGGACAGATTTTCAGTTGCCAAGCGCTTTGGGAGAGCTGCTTGTTGGTTTGGCACACTATGTGCTTAATGCAACAGGCCCCAATTTTGTGGATTTCCAACAGGGAAATGCCGCATCCTACCAGACTAGCTTTATTCCACGTTTACGCCTTCTGAATGAATCCGTTTCCGATCCATTTTTAAGATGGGCGGTTAGTAGTGGAACGGACGGAAAAGCACCGGAATATACTTCTATTTTGTATCCGGTTGGCGTAAAGGCGATTTTGCGCTCTGGTTGGAGTTCAGATGATACTTATATCCAAACCAACGCAGACGGTGGTGTGAACAGTCATGGACATCATGATGATATGGCCCTGAACATGTTCGCTTATGGGCAATATTTGTTGGTGGACCCTAAATATATGAACTATGATCAAGATAATCCCTATCGTGCATGGCTCAATTCTAACCGTGCACATAATACAGTGGAAATTAACGATGTTTCGGCAAAAGCGAATACATGGAATTTCAGCAATGAGGTGACGGGACCTAGCGGAGAAACATTGCGTTTTCCCAAACAAAACAGCGGCGTGCGGGGCAGTATTATTGATTCAGAACTGAATAATGGTTATGACTATCTTTATTTAAACAGTCCAAACTATATGGATTTGTCGATTGGCAATGTGAAATATGCTGATGTGGACTATGACCGTTCCATTTTGTTTATCCGACCGGGCTATACAATTGTGACAGACTATCTGAAACCACAGAGTGAGCAGGAGACCAAGGTGAATAAATATTCTCAAGGATGGCATTTTCTGCCGGATGCAAATCCGAGCATTGATGAGGAAACGGGTATTGTGCGAACGAATTTTGCCGGTGGTGCAAACATTCAGGTGGTTCCGGTGCAGCAAAATGATGTGATGGAAAAGAATCTGTTAGATGGATGGTATTCCTATGGTACCGGTAATGTGACATCTGCAAAGTATGCGTCCTATGTGAAAAATCAGACAGGTGATACCACATTCAGTACACTGTTGCTGCCGGAAAGAGCGGGACAGAAACTGGCGTCTACCACGAAAAACATTGAGCTGGATATTCCGCAAAGCGCAGCAAATGCGTTCTCGTTAACATTTAAGGACGATACAACTAACACAGAGACCAAAGGTACTTATTATATCCTACTGGATAATGAACAAAAGAAACAACGTGAAGTTGGTGAATATGCTACAGACGGAACGCTGGCATATGTGGAACAGGAAAATGGATATTACACTAGAATTATTCTGCGTGGCGGTACCAATGCTGTAAACGAGAAAAATGGTCAGAAGTTGATTCGGAGCAAAAATGCACTGCAAGATATCAGTGTGAAATATACTGCAAACAATATTGAAATAAATTCCTCTAAAACCATTCCGATGGAGGAACTGCAGCTTTATTCGGGCGGCAGAAAGATTGTGAGCGTAAAACTAAATGGGCAAAGTGTGCAATTTAAACAGGATGGTATGGCAGGCGATATTTATTTTGCGGAAACAATGCCGTTTGATGGTAATGATGTCGAAGAACCGAGTATAACACCAACACCGACCCCAACGCCTACACCGAGCAATCCGCCTCGTGTGACGCCGAATAGTAGCGGTTCCGCCAGCGCTGGTGGAGGTGGTTCAGTGAAAAATGGCGGCGGATTGGTACAGGTGGTTGAAGCAGGTGCCGACCCCACACCAGGAGCAGCGGTAACTCCGAAACCGGTGGATTTCTATGAACAACAACTCAGTGGTCACTGGGCGAAAGAGGAAATCGGTGCAATGCTGGAAGAAGGTATTATTCAGGGAAGCGGCGCGGGAGATTTGGAATTGCAGAGTCAAACAACACGGGCTGAATTTGTGACGATGCTGGTGCGTGCGTTAGGTATGGAGATACAAAAATATGACGGCGAATTTGCAGATGTGTCGGCAGAAGATTGGTATGCAGATTATATGGCGACAGCCAAAAAGGAAGGCGTTTTGGAAGGCGATGGCGTGGGTGCGAATCCAAATGGACTAATCACGCGAGAAGAAATGGCGAAAATTTTGGTGGAAACCTATGAGAAAGAACATGGAGAAATTGTCGCACCGCCGGATGTCGGAGCATGGTTACAAGACTCGGCAGCAAGCAGCGATTGGGCGAAAATCTATATTCAAAAAGCGATTAGTGCAGGACTGATGAACGGCGTGGGTGATGGCATATTTGCACCGCGGGAAAATGCCCTGCGGGAACAAGCAATTGTTGTTATCTATCGTATGAAAATAGAGAAAAAATGAAGTATACAAACAGGCAGGGATAGATTCCCTGTCTGTTTTTTTGTAGAGGAGACTGTTTGGAGAAATGAACAATATGAAAATTGCTATATAAAAAATGTTGACTTTTTAGCACTTGTTGTATATAATGGAATATCATTGGTTTTTCAAGCTGAAACATATATACTAAAAAAACAATGATATAATTGAATCATGCCAGGAACATGGGTTTTGTCAAAAGAATGAGATTCTTTTGACAGGAGGAAAAACGGTTCGGCATCCTATGTGGACGGCATTTAGTTAGAAAGGAGGAGCAGGCAAACGTATTCAAAAGCGCCAGAACTCATGTATGGACGCATGAGTTGACGAGGATGGGGAGTATCGAATCTTCGGCGGGTGCCCCACGGTATCGCACTACCGTTAACGGTTGATAAAAGCACAAAGTGATTTGTGTCACAACATCAATCTGGTGTTAAAACCGAATCGTTACGTAAATCAGGCTGCGGAATACAGAGGGGGTTGAAACCTCTGAAATGGGACGGCTTTTTTGTTATGCCCATTTATCAGGTGGCCTTATCTTGTTACGCTCTTTTATAGAAAAGAAGCGGAAAACGTAATCGGAAAGGAAGAATGAAATATGTGCGGAATTGTAGGATATATTGGGCAGAGAGAGGCAAAAGAACTATTGTTGAACGGGCTGAAAAAGCTGGAATACCGTGGATACGATTCAGCGGGAATTGCTGTGGTGCAACACGATGCACTACAAGTGAAACGCGCAGTTGGGCGGCTGGAGAACCTATGCGCCGCAACCAGCGGTGGGGAACTGCAAGGAAATGCGGGAATCGGACATACGCGTTGGGCGACACACGGCGCACCGTCGATAGCGAATTCCCATCCGCATTGTAACGAAGCAGAAACCATTTCGGTTGTGCATAACGGTATTATTGAAAATCATGAGGAACTCAAATCATTTTTGATAGAAAAAGGATATCAGTTCCGATCTGAGACAGATACGGAAGTGATACCGCATTTGATAGATTTCTTTTATCAAGGGGATTTGCTGGAGGCAGTGCAAAAAGCGGCGCAGCAGCTTCATGGAAGTTATGCGATTTGTGTCATGCATGTGGAGCACCCGGAACAAATTGTTGCAGCGCGTAAAGATAGTCCGTTGATTGTAGGGCTGGGACAAGACGAAAATTTTGTGGCGTCTGATATTCCGGCAGTGCTGAAAGAAACGCGGGACATCTATTTGCTGGAGGATGGTGAGTTTGCGGTTGTTGCGGCAAATTCTGTCACTTTGTATGATAAGGAGAAAAAGCAGGTGCAGCGCAGTGTTTACCATGTCATGTTTGATGAAAACGCGGCTGAAAAAGATGGTTATGACCATTTCATGTTAAAAGAAATTTTTGAACAACCGCAAGCAATCCGTGAAACGATGCGCGGGTGCATTACGCCGGGACAACCGGTGGTGTTTGATGGCGTGAATTATCGGGATATTGCACACATTCGGGAGATTTTTATTGTTGCCTGCGGCACGGCATACCATGCGGGACTAGTAGGGAAAAACGTCATTGAACGGATGACGAATATTTCGGTAGATGTAGATATTGCTTCGGAATTCCGTTACCGTCATCCAATTATTGATAAAGACACCTTGTTGGTAGTGATTAGCCAATCGGGTGAAACGGCGGACACTTTGGCAGCGCTTCGGCTGGCGCAGAGGCGTGGCTGCCGTGTGCTAGCAGTGACAAACGTGGTGGGAAGCACGATTGCGCGGGAAGCGGATCATGTGTTTTATACCCACGCCGGACCGGAAATTGCTGTGGCATCTACCAAAGCCTATACAACGCAGCTTATTGCGCTCTACGGCTTAGCATTATTTTTGGCAGAGCATAAAGGGACACTTTCGACAGCAGAATGTGAGACAGTGAAACAGGAAATGCTGCAACTGCCGGAGCTGACGGCGCAGGTGCTGGAATCGGCGGAATCGCTGCATACGCTGGCGAATAAATTTTTGCAGGAAAATGATATCTTCTATCTTGGAAGAGGACTGGACCATGCAGTTGCCATGGAAGGTTCACTAAAATTAAAAGAAATATCTTATATTCATTCGGAATCCTATGCCGGTGGAGAACTGAAACATGGTCCTATTGCATTAATTGAAGAAGGCACGGTTGTGATTGCAGTTAGTACCAATGAACGGTTGCGCGGCAAAATGGAAAGCAACGTTAAGGAAGTTGTGACCAGAGGAGCATATGTTTTGGGGATTTTAACAGAAGGATTTTCGGCAAGTGTTTTTGACGATGTGTTTTATCTTCCTAAAGTGAATCCTTTGTTTGCACCGGCGTTGGCAATTCTTCCGTTGCAATTGCTCAGCTATTATATTGCTGTAGGCAAAGGTTGTGATGTTGATAAACCGCGGAACCTGGCAAAATCAGTTACGGTGGAATAGAAGGGGATTAATCGTTTTGGATTTGTAGGAATAAACATAAAAAAGAACGGGGTTTTCTGACAGAGAACCCTGTTCTTTTTTTATGTAGTTGAAAGTTCGCTTAAAATCAATATGACGAAATGTTTGGAAGCATTGATCTTCATTAGATTTTGGAATTTACCCAAATATGCATGAAAAAATGAACGGGAAACATGAAAAATTTGTTGGAGAAATGAAGCGGAAATATCATTGACGACAACATATAAATATGTTATAATATACGCTAGACGCGTATATTATAACAGAAAAAGCTATTTAGACAGGGTAGGAGAGCGGATATGAACAACAAAGTAAATGCCGGGTCCTCCCCAAAACACCGGCGAAAGAAAAGGACAAGTATTACTATTTTGAAGTTCCTTTTCATCATGATGTTACTCGCTGGTGTATTATTATGTCTGCCGGTGTTTCGATTATCCAAGGTTGATATCAACGGTCTGAACAATATCCCGCGGGAAACTGTTATGAATGCAGTGCAGGATGAAATGGGGAACCACATTTTGCGTGTGGACAAGCAAACGGTGGAGGAACGGATTCGCAAAATCGCCTATGTTGCGGACGTTGCCGTGCGGACAAAGTTTCCCAATCGCATGGAGATTACGATTAAAGAAACCACAATGGTAGGATATATTAAATTCACAGACGGTTTTATTGGAATTGATGGGACAGGAAAGGTTATCACGACAGCACAGGAAAAAAATGAAGCCATACCAGTGGTGGAGGGTGTACGAGTAAAGACTTTTGTCATTGGAGAAATCATTGCAGTAGCGGAAGAAGAACGCTTAAAAACAGTGCTCACTTGTTTAAATGCGATACAAATGAATGGATTGACGAGCACCATTGCGAGAGTAGATACCACAAATTTACAGGAAATTATGTTGCAAACATCAGGACAGGTGATTGCAAAATGTGGTTCTAAAGACCAGTTGGAATATAAAATTGCCATGTTTTCCAGTGTATTGCCGCAGATAAACCTACAAGTGCCGGGAACAGTAGATTTGAGAATTGCAGGGCAGGCAATTTATGATATTTCATAAGCAGACAATAAAAAACTGATTGAAAACGGAGTCTCAAATAAGAGATAGCAGAAGACGATATGAGATTGAAACGCTTGTACTTATAAAATTTGATAATAACAGATTGAGATAGAGTTGGAAAGGATTATGCCGAATATGAAAAAAACGGACATCGGCAGACAAGTCGCTTTAACAGCGGTTTGTCTCCTATTGGGATTTGTTGTTTCGCTGCAACTGAAAAGTGTAACTATCAACTATGCGAGCAGCAATACGGAAGTGAAACGTGCAGAAGAACTGCAAAAGGATTTGTTGAAAGAAAAAACAAAAAATGAAGAGTTATATAGTCAACTCATGCAGATGAAAAATGAAGTGGAGCAATATAGAAAAATATCGGAAGAAAACGGTAATGTTTCACAGGTCCTAATGGAACAGGTGAATACGGCAGAGACCTTAGCAGGACTTTCGGCAGTGGAAGGAACCGGTGTGATTGTGACGTTGAAAGACGCCACAGGAGAGCAGACCGCACTGCAAGATACGCAAAATTCCATCATTCACGAAGGGGATTTGCGAACAATTATCAATGAACTGTTAGCTTCCGGTGCAGAAGTGGTGTCTCTAAACGACGAAAGGTTAGTTTCTACAAGTTCCATTCGGTGTGTAGGACCGACGGTGATGGTAAACAATACAAGAATTGCCCCACCTTTTGTTATCAAAGCGATTGGCGATTCCAAAACACTAGAGGCAGGACTTTTGATTAAAGATGGAATTGTGGAAGTGTTGAAAAGTTACGGCATACCCGTGGATATTCAAATAAGCGATAAAGTAACTGTTCCGGCATATAAAGGAGCTGTTACCTTTAAATATGCACAAAAAGTACAGCAGACAGGAAATGGAGGAAATTAAACGATGTATCCAATCATTGGGCTGGTAATTGGCATTATTGCAGGATATACTGTGAATTTCCACATTCCGCCGGAATATTCCAAATATGTTGCGGTTGCTATTTTGGCGGCGCTTGATTCTGTGTTTGGTGCAATGACGGCATCTGCACAAAAAAACTTTAGTTTGAAAGTGTTCATAACAGGTTTTTTTGGAAATTCATTATTGGCTGCGGGACTCACATTCCTAGGAAAACGTTTGGACGTGGATTTGGGGTTGGCAGCAATACTGGTTTTCGGCACAAGGATGTTCAACAATTTTGCGATTATGCGCAGAATCTTGCTGAATAAATTTAAAAAGGTGGAAAAAATTTAAAATTTTGTATTGTATTATCCTTGAAAGTATTGTATAATGATAAAATAGAGTATAGGGAGGGCG